>NZ_JBGLYK010000100.1:0-19468 GCF_047304025.1 Pseudomonas sp. Pseusp97
CTCGGCGGGGCGTGCGATTGACTGGCCGGCGCGGCGTCACGGGTAGCGGCGGGCGTCGGCGGGAGGCTGGGTAAGCCGTCCGGATTATAGGGGCGGGCGGGGCGGCTCAGGCAAGCTCGTCGGCGTAGGGTTCTTTCGGCGGTGCGCCCGGCAGCCAGGCGCGCACGCTCTTCACCCGGTTTTCGCCGGACTGTAGGATTTCCAGGCGGTAGCGGCCGATCTTCAGGCACACCGCGCAGTCGGGGATCTGCTCCAGCGCTTCGGTGACCAGGCCGTTGAGGGTCTTCGGCCCGTCGCTGGGCAGTTGCCAGCCCAGCGCGCGGTTGACGTCGCGCAGGTTGGCCGAGCCGTCGATGACGTAGGTGCCGTCGGCCTGGGGATGGATGTCCGGGTTGCGCAGGGTGTTCTGGTTGCTGAACTCGCCGACTATCTCTTCGAGGATGTCTTCCAGGGTGATGATGCCGATCACCTCGCCGTACTCGTCGACGACGATGCCGATGCGGCGCTTCTGCTTCTGGAAATTGATCAGCTGGGTCGACAGCGGTGTGCTCTCGGGCACGAAGTAGGGCTCCAGGCACGCGGCCTTGAGGCTGTCCTTGGTCAACTGGTTATGCGTCAGCAGGCGGGCGATCTGGCGCATGTGTACCACGCCCTCGACCTGGTTGATGTCGTTGCGGAACACCGGCAGGCGCGTGTGGGTAGTGTTGCGCAGCTGGCCGATGATGGTTTCCAGCTCGTCGTCCAGGTCGATGCCCTGGACTTCGTTGCGCGGCACCATCAGGTCGTTCACGGTGATCTTTTCCAGGTCGAGGATGCTCAGCAGCATGTCCTGGCGGTTGTTGGTGAGCTTCTCGCTGGAGTCGGTGACCACGCTGCGCAGCTCGTCGTTGCTCAGTGGCTTGTTGCCGCGCTGGGTCGGGTCGAGGCCGCCCAGGCGCAGCAGCAGGTTGCTGATGCCGGTCATCAGCCAGAGCAGCGGGCTGAACAGCTTCTGCATCCAGATCAGCGGCAGGCTGGCGGGGAAGGCCACGCGCTCGGGGCGCAGGGCGGCGTAGGTCTTGGGGGTTATCTCGCCGAAGATCAGCAGGATCAGCGTCAGCGCCACGGTGGCGACCGCCACGCCGGCTTCGCCCCACAGGCGCAGGGCCAGCAGGGTCGCCAGGGACGAAGCGATGATGTTGACGAAGTTGTTGCCGATCAGGATGGTGCCCAGCAGCCGGTCGGTGCGCAGCAGCAACCAGCTGGTGCGCCGCGCGCCGCGGTTGCCCTGCTTGGACAGGTGACGCAGGCGGTAGCGGTCGAGGCTGAGCATGCCGGTCTCGACGCTGGAGAAGAACGCCGAGCAGAGGATCAGGAAGACCAGCAGGCCGATCAGGTAGCCGGGGTGGATCTCTTCCATGCGCGCAGGTCCTTCAGCGGCGCTCGGGCGCCGCCGTTAGCGTCAGATGTGCAGGATGAATTCCTTGACCAGCTTGCTGCCGAAGTAGGCCAGCATCAGCAGGCAGAAACCCGCGAGGGTCCAGCGGATCGCCTTGTGGCCGCGCCAGCCGAGCTGGTGGCGGCCCCACAGCAGCACGCCGAAGACGATCCAGGCGAAGCAGGAGAGGATGGTCTTGTGCGCCAGGTGCTGGGCGAACAGGTTGTCGACGAACAGCCAGCCGGAGATCAGCGACAGCGACAGCAGCGACCAGCCGCCCCAGAGGAAGCCGAACAGCAGGCTTTCCATGGTCTGCAGCGGCGGGAAGTTGCGGATCAGGCCCGACGGGTGCTTGTGCTTGAGCTGATGGTCCTGCACCAGCAGGAGCAGCGCCTGGACCACGGCGATGGTCAGCAGGCCATAGGCCAGGATCGACAGCAGGATGTGGGCGAGGATACCGGGCTGTTCGTTGATCGGCTCGATGGTGCCGTGGGGCATCAGCACGGCCAGCAGCGTGGTCAACGCGCCGAGCGGATAGAGGAAGATCAGCAGGTTGTGCACCGGGATGCGCAGGCAGGCCAGCAGGGTCAGGGCGGTGACCGCGGCGGAGATCAGGCTGGCGGCGTTGAAGAAGTCCAGCGCCAGGCCCGCGGGAGTCAGCAGCTCCTGGCTCAGGCTGTAGGCCTGGCAGAGCAGGGCGAGCAGGCCCAGCAGGAGGAGCAGCGGTTTCTGCGGCGGGGTACGGCGGGCCAGGTGAACACCCTGGTATGCGGTGGTGCCGATATAAAGGACGGCGGCGATCAGGCTGGGCAGCAGAGGTTGCATAAGTCCTTGGAACAGTCCTTCGACGGGGGACCCGAAAGGTCGTGAGTTTGGCACAGATCGCCTGTGCCTAGAAAGCGGCTGAGAACAGTTCGCTTCTGGCCTGCGAAGCAGTCGGTCACATCGGGATCATCGGCGGTGTTGGCGCTGGCCGCACTTGGTTATAATCGCCGGCTTGCTGACAAGCCAAACCCTGGCCCGTCCGGGCCTGATTAGGAACGCGCATGTTCGAAAACCTTACAGATCGCCTCTCGCAAACGCTGCGCCACGTCACCGGCAAGGCCAAGCTGACCGAGGACAACATCAAGGACACGCTCCGCGAAGTGCGGATGGCCCTGCTGGAGGCCGACGTGGCCCTGCCGGTGGTCAAGGACTTCGTCGCCAAGATCAAGGATCGCGCGGTCGGCACCGAGGTTTCCAAGAGCCTGACGCCGGGCCAGGCCTTCGTGAAGATCGTCCAGGCCGAACTGGTCGAGCTGATGGGCGCGGCCAACGAGGACCTCGATCTCAACGCAGCTCCGCCGGCGGTCATCCTGATGGCCGGCCTGCAGGGCGCGGGCAAGACCACCACTGCCGGCAAGCTGGCGCGCTTCCTCAAGGAGCGCAAGAAGAAGTCCGTGCTGCTGGTGTCCGCCGACGTCTATCGCCCGGCGGCGATCAAGCAGCTGGAAACCCTGGCCAACGACCTGGACGTGACCTTCTTCCCGTCCGACACCAGCCAGAAGCCGGTGGCCATCGCCGAAGCGGCGATCCGCGAAGCCAAGCTGAAATTCATCGACGTGGTGATCGTCGATACCGCCGGCCGTCTGCACATCGACGCCGACATGATGGACGAGATCAAGCAGGTCCACGCGGCGATCAAGCCGGTGGAAACCCTGTTCGTGGTCGACGCCATGACCGGCCAGGACGCCGCCAATACCGCCAAGGCCTTCAATGACGCGCTGCCGCTGACCGGCGTGGTGCTGACCAAGGTCGATGGCGACGCCCGTGGCGGTGCCGCGCTCTCCGTACGCGCCATCACCGGCAAGCCGATCAAGTTCCTCGGCATGGGCGAGAAGAGCGAAGCGCTCGATCCGTTCCACCCCGACCGCGTGGCCTCGCGCATCCTCGGCATGGGTGACGTGCTCAGCCTGATCGAACAGGCCGAGCAGAGCATGGACCGCGAGAAGGCCGAGAAGCTCGCGAAGAAGATCAAGAAGGGCAAGGGTTTCGACCTGGAAGACTTCCGCGATCAGCTGCAACAGATGAAGAACATGGGCGGCCTGGGCAGCCTGATGGACAAGCTGCCAATGCTCGGTGGCGTCAACCTGTCGCAGATGGGCAACGCGCAGAACGCGGCGGAGAAGCAGTTCAAGCAGATGGAGGCGATCATCAACTCCATGACTCCTGGCGAGCGCCGCGATCCGGAAGTGATCAGCGGTTCGCGCAAGCGCCGCATCGCCATGGGTTCGGGCACCCAGGTACAGGACGTCGGTCGCCTCATCAAGCAGCACAAGCAGATGCAGAAGATGATGAAGAAGGTCACCGCCAAGGGCGGCATGGCCAAGATGATGCGCGGCATGGGGAGCATGTTCCCCGGCGGCATGCCCAAGATGTGAGCCCGGACGGCTCGCCGCCCGGCGGGCCGGACGCGCTGCGGCTTGCGGCGCGGGGCTTTAGCTCATAGAATATGCGGCCTTTCGGGCTATGTGCCCGAGGGCTGCATTTCTTTTTTGCAAGCAAACCATAGGAACAACGTACGCATGGTAACCATTCGTCTGGCTCGTGGCGGCTCCAAGAAGCGCCCGTTCTATCACCTGACCGTGACCAACAGCCGCAACGCTCGTGACGGCCGTTTCGTCGAGCGCGTCGGCTTCTTCAACCCTGTCGCCACTGGCGCCGAAGTCAAGTTCTCGGTCAACCAGGAGCGTCTGAACTACTGGCTGAGCCAAGGCGCTCAACCGTCTGAGCGTGTTGCTCAGCTGATCAAGGACGCCGCCAAGGCTGCCTGAGATCAATGAACACGAATCCTGCTCCCGCCGAGGAGATGGTTGTTCTCGGCAAGATCGTATCGGTGCACGGTATTCGTGGTGAGGTGAAGGTGTATTCCTTTACCGATCCGTTGGACAACCTGCTGGACTATCGCCGCTGGACGCTCAAGCGTGGCAACGAGGTTCGACAGGCTGAGCTGGTTCAAGGTCGCGTACAGGGCAATGTCCTGGTTGCGAAGCTGAAGGGACTGGATGATCGCGAGATCGCCCGCACCTTCGCTGAATTCGAAATCCTGGTCCCGCGCAGCGAGCTGCCGGTGCTGGACGATGGCGAGTTCTACTGGAGTCAGTTGGAAGGTCTCAAGGTGATCGACCAGAACGGGCAACTGTTCGGGATTCTCGACCACATGCTGGAGACCGGCGCCAACGATGTGATGGTAGTCAAGCCCTGCGCAGGCAGCCTGGACGACCGTGAACGCCTGCTCCCGTATACGGATCAGTGTGTGAAATCGGTGGACCTCGAAGCCGGCGAGATGCGGGTGGACTGGGACGCGGACTTCTAGCCCATGTGGATTGGAGTCATCAGCATCTTTCCGGAGATGTTTCGCGCCATCAGCGACTATGGCATCACGAGTCGCGCGGTCAAGCAGGAGCTGATTCAGCTTCAGTGCTTCAACCCGCGAAGCAACACCGAGGACCGTCACCAGACGGTGGATGACCGGCCTTTCGGCGGTGGTCCCGGCATGGTGATGAAAATCAAGCCGCTCGAAGGCGCACTGGGCGATGCCCGGCAAGCCGCAGGCGGACCGGCGAAGGTGATCTACCTGTCGCCGCAAGGCCGCAAGCTCACGCAGGCGGCCGTGAAAGAACTGGCGAACGAGGAACGACTGATCCTGATCGCCGGGCGTTACGAAGGCATCGACGAGCGCTTCATTGAAGAGCATGTCGATGAGGAATGGTCAGTTGGCGATTATGTCCTGTCCGGGGGTGAGCTTCCGGCCATGGTGCTGATTGACGCGGTCACGCGGTTGTTGCCCGGTGCACTGGGCCACGTGGACTCCGCCGAGGAGGACTCCTTCACGGATGGCCTGCTCGACTGTCCGCACTACACCCGACCTGAGGTGTACGCAGACAAACGTGTTCCTGAGGTGCTGCTCAGCGGCAACCACGAACACATCCGGCGCTGGCGTTTGCAGCAGTCCTTAGGCAGGACCTGGGAACGACGTGCCGATCTTCTGGATTGCCGCTCGCTTTCTGGAGAAGAGAAAAAGCTGCTGGAGGAATACATCCGCCAGCGGAACGATAGTTAACGTATCGATGGCGAGCGCCGAGCGCTTGTCTTAGGAGCACGAAATGACCAACAAGATCATTCAGCAGATCGAAGCTGAACAGATGAGCAAAGAGATTCCGGCGTTCGCCCCCGGCGACACCGTAATCGTCCAGGTTAAAGTGAAGGAAGGCGACCGTCAGCGTCTGCAGGCCTTCGAAGGCGTTGTCATCGGCAAGCGTAACCGCGGCCTGAACAGTGCTTTCACTGTTCGCAAGATCTCCAACGGCGTAGGCGTAGAGCGTACCTTCCAGACCTACAGCCCGCTGGTTGACAGCATTTCGGTCAAGCGTCGCGGCGACGTGCGCAAGGCCAAGCTGTACTACCTCCGCGAACTGTCCGGCAAGGCAGCTCGCATCAAGGAAAAACTGGCCTAAGTCGCCGGTTCGTCCTGAAAGAAGCAGCCCACGGGCTGCTTTTTTCTTGCCCGTGATTTGTCCATCTGCCCCGGCAGCGCACTAGAACACAACATCCGCAGCACCGGCAGCCACCCTCATTGCATCAGGTAGCAGTGGCATGAGCCCCAGAGAGCAGGAAATCCTCCGTCGTACGGAGCTTTCCGAAACCCGCGTCACCAAGGCGATCTTCCCGCCCACCACCAACCACCACAACACCCTGTTCGGCGGCACCGCGCTGGCCTGGATGGACGAAGTCTCGTTCATCGCCGCGACGCGCTTCTGTCGCCTGCCGCTGGTGACCGTGTCCACCGACCGCATCGACTTCAAGCACCCGATCCCCGCCGGCTCCATCGTCGAGCTGATCGGTCGGGTGGTGAAGGTCGGCAACACCAGCCTCAAGGTCGAGGTGGAAGTGTTCGTCGAGAGCATGTCCGCCGACGGCCGCGAGAAGGCCATCCACGGGCTCTTCAGCTTCGTCGCCATCGACGACGAGAAGCGCCCGGTGCCCGTCCTGCCCGGCTTCGAAAACTGAAATGGAAGAAGGCGCCCGGTGGGCGCCTTCGCTGAGACGTACTTGTAGGAGCGAGCTCGCTCGCGAACCGCCTGACATCGATCTGGCCGGCAAACCTGGTTCGCGAGCAAGCTCGCTCCTACAAAAGCCCGCCAACCGTTTCAGTGACGCAGGCTGATCTTCAGCGAAGCCTGGGACAGGTCTATGTTCTGCAGGCTCAGGCTGCCCATGCTCTGGGTCTTGGGCGCGCCGGCAACCCGAATATTGTCGAAGCGCACCTCGCCGATGGAACTGGGCAGGCGCACGTTGATCGAGCCGTCCGGGTTCAGGGACGAGGAGGCGTGCGCCGTGTCGTACTGCACGTCGTGCAGCGAGGTCTCCGCATCGAGACTGTCGACCACCGGCATCACCAGGCGGGACAGCTGCTTGATGGCACCCACGCCATCGCCGCCCTCGGCGCTGACCAGCAGGCTCTGCAGGGTGTCATCGAAGCCCTGGGCGCTGACGTCGCTCATCTCGCGGTCACTCAGCGGCTTGAGGCCCTTGGGCGCCTCGTGGCGGGTGACGCTGGCGGGCGCCTGGCGCTGCACATCGGCGCTGGCCAGCTGGAACGGACTGAGCAGCGCCGCGACCAGCGTTGCCGCCAGGCGCAGGTTGGTCTGCTTCTTCAGTGCGCGGCCGAGCTGACGCTCGCTGATCCAGCCCTGCTGGATCAGGGTTTCGCCCAGGCGCAGGCCGTTGGTGAGCTGGAGCTGGATGGCCTTGTCCAGCTGGTGGGAGGTGATCAGGCCCTTGCTGACAAGGATCTGGCCGAGACGGGAGTTCTGTTGACTGGGCATGGTGTAGGCTTCGTGGGGCGCTATGATGGCGTGGTGCAATCATTGTCTGTCAGACAAATTCTGTCACCAGCCTAAAGATAGGCAGACGTGACCGGTCGTCCACTTATTCAACGCCTCGCCGATGTAAGGCCTGCCGGGGGATTTGCGAAGGCTATCGGGTAGCTGCGAAGGTGCAGCCTGTGGAAAACTAGCCGCCCCGAAACGCTATGTTCCCTTCCATGAAGCCGCAGCCGCATCCTTCCATCGACCGCTTTCTCGATGCCCTCTGGCTGGAGAAGGGCCTTTCCGACAACACCCGCAGTGCCTATGGCAGCGACCTCGCGCTGTTCAACGGCTGGCTGGAGGAGCGTGGCGTTGCGCTGGAGTCCGCCGGCCGCGACGTGATCCTCGATCATCTGGCCTGGCGGCTGGGCGAGGGCTACAAGGCCCGTTCCACGGCGCGCTTTCTTTCCGGCCTGCGCGGCTTTTACCGCTACTGCCTGCGCGAAGGCCTGATCGGCGAAGACCCGACCCTGCTGGTGGACCTGCCGCAGCTCGGCAAACCGTTGCCCAAGTCGCTCTCGGAAGCGGATGTCGAGGCCCTGCTGGCGGCACCTGAGACCGACGATCCGCTCGGCCTGCGCGACCGCACCATGCTCGAGGTGCTTTATGCGTGCGGCCTGCGCGTGAGCGAGCTGGTGGGGCTGACCCTGGAGCAGGTGAACCTGCGCCAGGGCGTGGTCCGTGTGCTGGGCAAGGGCAGCAAGGAGCGCCTGGTGCCGCTGGGCGAGGAGGCGATCCGCTGGATCGAGCGCTACGTGCGCGAGGCGCGCGGCGACCTGCTGGCCGGCCGGCCCAGCGACGTGCTGTTCCCCAGCCTGCGCGGCGAGCAGATGACCCGCCAGACCTTCTGGCACCGCATCAAGCTCCACGCGAAGGTCGCCGGCATCGGCAAGAGCCTGTCGCCGCACACCCTGCGTCATGCCTTCGCCACTCATCTGCTCAACCACGGCGCGGACCTGCGCGTGGTACAGATGCTGTTGGGCCACAGCGATCTCTCCACCACGCAGATCTACACGCATATCGCCCGCGCGCGGCTGCAGGACTTGCATGCCCAGCATCATCCCCGTGGGTGAGCTGACACTGTAGGAGCGAGCTTGCTCGCGAACCGCACGGCACCGGAGCTGCCGGCGAGTTCGTTCGCGAGCAAGCTCGCTCCTACAGAAGAGCCGAAGCTTCCCGCTACAGCCTGCGGCTCGGTCTTGCCGGCCCGGTGTGATAGTCTTCGCCGACTGACATCAGGAGCTATCCATGCGTTTGTCCCGACTTCTGACTGCCGCGGCCCTTGGCCTCGTCAGCACCCTTGCCCTGGCTGCCGAACCGGACCAGGCGATCCGTACCACCCTGCAGTCCCTGCAGCCCGACCTGCCCATCGAGAACATCTCCAAGGGTCCCCTGGAGGGCATCTACCAGGTGCAGCTCAAGGGCGGTCGCATCCTCTACGCCAGCGCCGACGGCCAGTTCGTCGTGCAGGGCAACATCTACCAGGTGAAGGACGGCAAGCCGACCAACCTGACCGAGAAGGCCGAGAGCGCCGGCGTGGCCAAGACCATCAACGCCATCGCGGCGAAGGACATGGTCGTGTTCCCGGCCAAGGGCGAGACCAAGGCCCACATCACCGTCTTTACCGACACCACCTGCCCGTACTGCCAGAAGCTGCATGCCGAAGTGCCGGAGCTGCAGAAGCGCGGCATCGAAGTGCGCTACCTGGCCTTCCCGCGCCAGGGGCCGAACTCCTCGGGCGACCAGCAGCTGCAGGCGGTTTGGTGCTCCAAGGATCGCCAGGCAGCCATGAGCGACATGTTCCATGAGAAGGAAGTGAAGGCCGCCAAGTGCGAGAACCCGGTGGATGCGCAGTTCGCCCTGGGCCAGATGGTCGGTGTGCAGGGGACTCCGGCGATCATCCTCGCCGACGGCACCATGCTGCCGGGCTACCAGCCGGCCGGCCAGATCGCCAAGCTGGCCCTGGAAGCCAAGTAAGCCGCGGCTTTGCACTCTGATTGACTAATGCGGAACCGCTTCGTAATGTTCGGTTCCTTTTGACTAGGGAACAGGCACTCCGCCTGTTTCGATATGGTGTCTGCCGTCGTGCCCGCCGCGTTGCGGGCATCGGTGTGTCAGGCGCCCCGATGCTGTAATCATGGGGAGTTTCAGCGTGAATCCGGTGAAAGTGGGAATCTGTGGGTTGGGGACCGTCGGTGGCGGTACCTTCAATGTACTCAAACGCAACGCCGAGGAGATTGCCCGCCGTGCCGGGCGTGGTATCGAGGTTGCGCAGATTGCCGCCCGTCGCCCCAATCCGAAGTGTGATACCGGCAGTACCCCCATTACTGCCGATATCTTCGAGGTGGCGAACAACCCGGATATCGACGTGGTCATCGAGCTGATCGGTGGCTACACCCTGGCCCATGAGCTGGTGCTCAAGGCCATCGAGAACGGCAAGCACGTGGTGACCGCGAACAAGGCGCTGATCGCCGTGCACGGCAACGAGATCTTCGCCAAGGCCCGCGAGAAGGGCGTCATCGTCGCCTTCGAAGCCGCCGTGGCCGGCGGCATCCCGGTGATCAAGGCGATCCGCGAGGGCCTGGCCGCCAACCGCATCAACTGGCTGGCCGGCATCATCAACGGCACCGGCAACTTCATCCTCACCGAAATGCGCGAGAAGGGCCGCGCCTTCGCCGATGTGCTGAAGGAAGCCCAGGCGCTGGGCTACGCCGAAGCCGACCCGACCTTCGACGTGGAAGGCATCGACGCCGCGCACAAGCTGACCATCCTGGCGTCCATCGCCTTCGGCATTCCGCTGCAGTTCGACAAGGCCTACACCGAAGGCATCACCCAGCTGACCACTGCCGACGTGAACTACGCCGAGGCCCTGGGCTACCGCATCAAGCATCTGGGCGTCGCCCGCCGTACCGACAAGGGTATCGAGCTGCGCGTCCACCCGACCCTGATCCCGGCCGACCGCCTGATCGCCAACGTGAACGGCGTGATGAACGCCGTCATGGTCAACGGCGACGCTGCGGGCTCCACGCTGTTCTACGGCGCCGGCGCCGGCATGGAGCCCACCGCTTCCTCGGTGGTCGCCGACCTGGTGGACGTGGTTCGTGCCACGACCGCCGACCCGGAGAACCGCGTGCCGCACCTGGCCTTCCAGCCGGACTCGCTCTCCGACCACCCGATCCTGCCGATCGACGCCTGCGAAAGCGCCTACTACCTGCGCATCCAGGCCAAGGACCATCCGGGCGTACTGGCCCAGGTGGCGACCATCCTCTCCGAGCGCGGCATCAACATCGAATCGATCATGCAGATGGAAGTCGAAGAGCATGACGGTCTGGTGCCGATGATCTTGGTTACCCACCGCGTGCTCGAGTCCCGCATCATCGAAGCCATCGCCGCGCTGGAAGCGCTGGATGACGTCGTCGGCAATGTCGTACGCATCCGCGTCGAACAGCTCAATTAACTCGGAGCTGCAAGCCGCAGGCGGCAGGTTGCAAGCAGAAGCACTGCTTGCAGCTTGAGGCTTGAGGCTTGGGGCTCAAACCGAAGGTTTGATCTATGCGTTACATCAGTACCCGCGGCCAGGCGCCCGCGCTGAACTTCGAAGACGTGCTGCTGGCTGGTCTGGCCAGCGACGGCGGTCTCTACGTCCCGGAAAACCTGCCGCGCTTCACCGTCGAAGAGATCGCCTCCTGGGCGGGCCTGCCGTACCACGAGCTGGCCTTCCGCGTGATGCGCCCGTTCGTGGCCGGCAGCATCGCCGATGCCGACTTCAAGAAGATCCTCGAAGAGACCTACGGCGTCTTCGCCCACAACGCCGTGGCGCCGCTGCGCCAGCTCAATGGCAACGAGTGGGTGCTGGAGCTGTTCCACGGCCCGACCCTGGCCTTCAAGGACTTCGCCCTGCAACTGCTCGGCCGCCTGCTCGACCACGTGCTGACCAAGCGCGGCGAGCGCGTCGTGATCATGGGCGCCACCTCCGGCGACACCGGCTCGGCCGCCATCGAAGGCTGCAAGGCCTGCGAGAACGTCGACATCTTCATCATGCACCCGCACAACCGTGTGTCCGAGGTGCAGCGCCGCCAGATGACTACCATCCTCGGCGAGAACATCCACAACATCGCCATCGAAGGCAACTTCGACGACTGCCAGGAAATGGTCAAGGCCAGCTTCGCCGACCAGGGCTTCCTGAAAGGCACTCGTCTGGTGGCGGTGAACTCGATCAACTGGGCGCGGATCATGGCCCAGATCGTCTACTACTTCCACGCCGCCCTGCAGCTCGGCGCGCCGGCCCGCTCCGTGGCCTTCTCGGTGCCCACCGGCAACTTCGGCGACATCTTCGCCGGGTACCTGGCGCGCAACATGGGCCTGCCGGTCAGCCAGCTGATCGTCGCGACCAACCGCAACGACATCCTGCACCGCTTCATGTCCGGCAACCGCTACGACAAGGACACCCTGCACGCGTCGCTGTCGCCGTCCATGGACATCATGGTCTCGTCCAACTTCGAGCGGCTGCTGTTCGACCTGCACGGCCGCAACGGCAAGGCGGTCGCCGAGCTGATGGACAACTTCAAGGCCACCGGCAAGCTGGCCGTCGAGGATGACCGCTGGACCGAAGCCCGCCGCCTGTTCGATTCGCTGGCGGTGAGCGACGAGGAAACCTGCGAGACCATCGCCCAGGTCTTCGCCGAATCCGGCGAACTGCTGGACCCGCACACCGCCATCGGCGTGCGCGCCGCGCGCGAGTGCCGCCGCAGCCTGGCGGTGCCGATGGTCACCCTGGGCACCGCGCATCCGGTCAAGTTCCCGGAGGCCGTGGAGAAGGCAGGCATCGAGGCTGTTCCGGCATTGCCCGCGCACCTGACCGACCTGTTCCAGCGAGAAGAACGTTGCACCGTGCTGCCGAATGAGCTGGCCAAGGTCCAGGCCTTCGTCAGCGCCCACGGCAACCGCGGCAAGCCGCTCTGAACCGCGCATTGCCGACCGAAGAAGCCCGCCCCATGGCGGGCTTTTTCATGGCCGCGCAGCGGGCCATGAAATATCGCGTCATGACCAACGGTACTGAGAGTGGCGAACTTTATCGCCGAACGTGCGGTCTTCTCCTGGGTGTTTTTCATTTCGCAACAAGGAGATACGCATGGACCGGCTAAGCGCCCTGCTGACCGATACCTTCGCTCCCTACGCTCACTCCCTGGGCCCGGCACGCCCTGATGGCGGCCGGATCCTGACTCTCACCAACGACGATGGAGACGTAGTGCTGCGGCGTGTCATCGAAGGCCAGCACCTGGCCGACCATGGGCAGAGCGAGGAGGCGGTGCAGACCATCCGCCGCGACCTGCTGATCTCCGAGGGCCGCATGGAGGACGATGTCGTTTCCCAGTTGCGCCAGCGTGCGCAGGTGCTGAGCTACGGCACCTGACCGCCATTGCAACGAAAACGCCGCCCATTGGGCGGCGTTTTCATTTGCGCGGCACTGTCTAGAGTTTGCCCAGGTACTTCAGGCGCGAGCGGATGCCGCCGGTGGTGCGCCCATGTTCGCGGGCAATGGCGGCCACGGTTTCGCCGGCCTCGAAACGCTGCAGCAGTACTTGTTCCTCTTCCGCCTGCCAGGGTTTGCCGGCCTGCTGGGGCAGGGCGCGCGGCCTGGGGGCGGGCGCTTCCAGCGCCTGGATGGCATGGAAGAGGGCACGGATCACTTCCGGCGCCTGGCAGGGATCGTCGACGGCCAGGGGCAGGTCGTGGCGCGGGTCGATGCCGTGGGCGAGCTTGCGCAGCAGGATGAGGGACTCGCTGAGATGATCGGCGTTCATGGCGGCTCTCCTGGTGGTATCCGCAGATGCTTGGCGAGCTTTTGCCCGCTGTCTGTCGGATGCGTCGGGAGCGCAGGCGGAAAAGGCAGAGGAATGTCCGGTTACTGTAGGAGCGAGCTCGCTCGCGAACGGATTTCCCTTCAGCGCCGGCGTTGGGAGGGTTCGCGAGCAAGCTCGCTCCTACCACAAGCAGCAATTCATACGGCCAAAAAAAACGGCCCCGAAGGGCCGTTTTTCATCGCAGCGGGAAGGATCAGCCGCCGAGGTACGCGTCGCGCACCTTGGGGTTCACCAGCAGGTTGGCGCCGGTGTCCTGCATGACGATGCGACCGTTTTCCAGCACATAGCCGCGGTCGGCGAGCTTGAGCGCCTGGTTGGCGTTCTGCTCGACGAGGAACACGGTCACGCCTTCCTGGCGCAGCTGTTCGACGATGTCGAAGATCTGCTGGATGATGATCGGCGCCAGGCCCAGCGACGGCTCGTCGAGCAGCAGCAGCTTGGGCTTGCTCATCAGCGCGCGGCCGATGGCGAGCATCTGCTGTTCGCCGCCGGACATGGTGCCGCCGCGCTGGTTGAAGCGTTCCTTCAGGCGCGGGAAGAGCGCCAGGACCTTGTCCATCTGCTCCTGGTAATCACCCTTGCTGGTGAAGAATCCGCCCATGGCCAGGTTCTCCTCCACGGTCAGGCGGGCGAACACGCGACGGCCTTCCGGCACGACGGCGATGCTCTTGCGCATGATCACCGAGGATTCCTTGCCGACCAGCTCTTCGCCCATGTAGGTGATGCTGCCGGAAGAGGCGCGCGGCGAGCCGCACAGGGTCATCAGCAGCGTCGACTTGCCGGCGCCGTTGGCGCCGATCAGGGTGACGATCTCGCCCTGCTGGACTTCCATGCTGACGTCGTGCAGCGCCTGGATCTTGCCGTAGAAGGTGGAAACCTTGTCGAACTTCAGCATGACTCAGGCCTCCCCCAGATAGGCTTTGATCACATCCGGGTTGCCACGGATTTCTTCCGGGGTGCCGTCGGCCAGGGGAGTGCCCTGGTTGATCACGTAGATATGGTCGGAAATGCTCATCACCAGCTTCATGTCGTGCTCGATGAGCAGGACGGTCACGCCGTGCTCGGAGCGCAGCATGGCGATCAGCGCCTTGAGGTCCTCGGTTTCCCGCGGGTTCAGGCCGGCCGCCGGTTCGTCCAGCATCAGCAGCTGCGGACGGGTCATCATGCAGCGGGCAATCTCCAGGCGGCGCTGCTGGCCGTAGGCGAGGGTGCCCGCCGGACGGTTGGCGATGTCCTTGAGGTTGACGATTTCCAGCCAGTGCGAGGCGTAGTCCAGGGCCTCGGCTTCCGCGCGGCGGAAGGCCGGGGTCTTGAGCAGGCCGGCGAGGAAGTTGGTGTTGATATGCCGGTGTTGCGCCACCAGCAGGTTCTCCACCGCGGTCATCTCCTTGAACAGGCGCACGTTCTGGAAGGTCCGCACCACGCCCTTGTGGGCGATCTTGTGGCCCGGCAGGCCCTGGATGGGCTCGCCGCGCAGCAGGATCTCGCCGCCGGTGGGCGCGTAGAAGCCGGTCAGGCAGTTGAACACGGTGGTCTTGCCGGCGCCGTTGGGGCCGATCATCGAGATCACCTGTTTTTCCTGGACCTTCAGGGCCACGTTGTTGACGGCCAGCAACCCGCCGAAGCGCATGGTGAGGCCGGCTACTTCAAGAATCGGTCGGCTCATTTTCGCAACTCCAGGTGCGGGCGCTGCATGGGCAGGAGCCCCTGCGGACGCCAGATCATCATCAGCACCATGAGGGCGCCGAACATCAGCATGCGGTACTCGCTGAACTCACGCATCAGTTCGGGCAGCAGGATCATCACCACGGCGGCCAGGATGACGCCGAGCTGGGAACCCATGCCACCCAGCACCACGATGGCGAGGATGATGGCCGATTCGATGAAGGTGAACGATTCCGGGGTGACCAGGCCCTGGCGCGCGGCGAAGAAGCTGCCGGCGAAACCGGCGAAGCAGGCGCCGAGGGTGAAGGCCGAGAGCTTGATCAGCGTCGGGTTCAGGCCCAGCGCGCGGCAGGCGATCTCGTCCTCGCGCAGGGCTTCCCAGGCGCGGCCCAGGGGCATGCGCAGCAGGCGGTTGATCACGAACAGCACCAGCAGCACCAGCAGCAGCGCGACCAGATAGAGGAAGACGACCTTGTAGTTCGAGTTGTAGGCGATGCCGAAGAACTCGTGGAAGGTCTGCATCCCCTCGGGGGCGCGGCGCTCGAAGGTGAGGCCGAACAGGGTCGGCTTCTCGATGTTGCTGATGCCGTTGGGGCCACCGGTGAGCCAGGTCATGTTGCGCAGCAGGATGCGGATGATCTCGCCGAAGCCCAGGGTCACGATGGCGAGGTAGTCACCGCGCAATCTCAACACCGGGAAGCCGAGGATGAAGCCGAAGAACGCGGCCATCAGGCCGGCGATCGGCAGGCACACCCAGAAGCCCAGGCCGTAGTAATGCGACAGCAGCGCGTAGCTGTAGGCGCCCACGGCGTAGAAGCCGACGTAGCCGAGGTCGAGCAGGCCGGCCAGGCCCACCACGATGTTCAGGCCCAGGCCCAGCAGCACGTAGATCAGGATCAGGGTGGCGATGTCCACCGCGCCGCGCGAGCCGAAGAACGGCCAGGCCAGGGCGATGAGGATCAGCACCATGATGATCTTGCGTTGCACGGAGGCGTGGGTCAGGCGTTCGGCCAGGCGAGTGTGCGGGTGCGACAAGGCCTGTTTCACGCTGCCGCCGAAGGCGAAGCGATCACGCACCAGTTGCCAGACGAACATCAGCACGGCGCAGGCGGCGATGGTCCACAGGCGGGTGGGGCTGACATTCTCCAGCTGCAGGCCGATGCCGATCACGCTGAGCTTCACGCCCAGCACCGGATAGGCGACGGCCATGACCAGCAGGGCGCTGAAGAAGGCGGTCTTGAGTTTCTGGCTCATACCTTTTCCACCTCCGGGCGACCGAGCAGGCCAGTGGGGCGGAAGAGCAGCACGAGCACCAGCAGGGTGAAAGCCACCACGTCCTTGTACTGGTCACCGAACACGTCGGCGCCGAAGGCTTCGGCCACGCCCAGCACCAGGCCGCCGAGCATGGCGCCCGGAATGCTGCCGATGCCGCCCAGCACCGCGGCGGTGAACGCCTTGATGCCGGCGAGGAAGCCGATGTGCGGGTTGATCACGCCATACTGCAGGCCCAGCAGCACCGCGGCCACGGCGGCCAGGGTGGCGCCGATGACGAAGGTCAGGGCGATGATGTTGTTGGTGTTGATGCCCAGCAGGTTGGCCATCTTCAGGTCCTCGGCACAGGCGCGGCAGGCACGGCCCAGGCGGGAGCGGGAGATGAACATGGACAGGCCGTACATGGTCAGCAGGGTGATGATGAAGATCAGCACCTGCATGTACGAAATGGTCACGCCGGTCATCTCGTCCGCGCCGATGATGAAGTTGCCCGGCAGCAGGTTGGGGATGGCCTTGTCCTTGGAATCCTGGGCGAGCAGGACTTCGTTCTGCAGGAAGATCGACATGCCGATCGCGGAGATCAGCGGAATCAGCCGGTTGCTTCCACGCAGGGGCCGATAGGCGATGCGTTCGATGCTGTAGCCGTAGGCGCTGGTGACGATGATCGCCGCGGCGAAGGTGCAGATGATGACGACAGGAAGACTCACGATTCCCATCATCGCCAGCCCCGTGATCACGATGAAGGCTACGTACGAGCCAATCATGTACACCTCGCCATGGGCGAAGTTGATCATGCCGATGATGCCGTAGACCATGGTGTAGCCGATGGCGATCAGGGCATAGGTGCTGCCGACGGTGAGGCCGTTGATCAGCTGTTGCAGGTAGTGATAGAGCTCAGGCATTACCTAACTCCTCGGGCGTCGCGTGAAGCGGCGCTTGTGGCGCGACGGACCCCCGGAATACTCGGATAAACAAAGCCCACTGCGGCTGCAGTGGGCTCTGTGTGGCGGCGGGTGGCTTACTTGGCTTCGGTCTTGGTGCCGTCCTTGTGCCACTGGTAGACCACGAAGTTGAAGTTCTTCAGGTCGCCCTTCTCGTCGAAGGCCAGGGTACCGGTCGGGGTCTCGAAGTTGTTGGAACGCAGCGCTGCTGCCACCTTGTCGGTCTCCTCGCCGCCGGCTTTCTTGATGCCTTCGGCGATGACCTGGACGGCCGCGTAGGCCGGGAATACGAACGGACCGCTCGGGTCTTCGTTCTTGGCCTTGAAGGCGTCAACCAGGGCCTGGTTCTTCGGATCCTGGTCGAAGGACTTCGGCAGGGTCACGTAGAGGCCTTCGGAAGCCGGGCCGGCGATGGCGGAAATCTCTTTGTTACCCACGCCTTCCGGGCCCATGAAGCCGACTTTCAGGCCTTTCTCGGAAGCCTGGCGCAGGATCAGGCCCAGCTCCGGGTGGTAGCCGCCGTAGTAGACGAAGTCAACCTTGGCCTGCTTGAGCTTGGCGATCATCGCGGAGAAGTCCTTGTCGCCGGCGTTGATGCCTTCGAACAGGGCGACCTTGACGCCAGCGTCTTCCAGGGTCTTCTTCACCGCAGTGGCGATGCCTTCGCCGTACTGCTGCTTGTCGTGGATCACGGCCACGGTCTTGGGCTTGATGTGCTCGGCGATGAACTTGCCGGCGGTCGGGCCCTGCAGGCTGTCCAGGCCGATGGTGCGGAAGATCAGCTTGTAGCCACGGGAGGTGATGTCCGGGCTGGTGGAGGCGGCGGTGATCATCAGCACGCCTTCGTCTTCGTAGATGTCCGAAGCCGGTTGAGTGGAGCTGGAGCACAGGTGGCCAACGACGAACTTGACGCCATCGTTGACGATCTTGTTGGCAACGGCCACGGCTTGTTTCGGATCGCACGCGTCGTCGTAGACCACGCCTTCGAGTTGCTTGCCATCGACGCCGCCGGCCTTGTTGATCTGTTCAATGGCCATTTTCGCGCCGATGAACTGCATCTCCCCATACTGGGCGACCGCGCCGGTCACAGGGCCCGCCAGAGCGATCTTGATGGTGTCGGCGGCCATGGAGAAGCTGGCCACGCCGGCCAGGGCCATGGCGGTGAACAGCTGGGAAAGACGCTGAGTACCCTTTTTCATAGTGCTCCACTCTTCTTGTGTTTTCGTTTTTGTAGTCCTGGCTGCCGAGGGCTTCAGGACCGGGATTGCCCCGGACAGACCCACCGGCAACTGTACCGGTACAGTGTAGAGTGCCGCTTGACCGCTTGAAAAGCGGGGGGCGGCGGGTCGTTCGCGGGCATGTCGCATGATTGACACAAACGTACAGAAAAACGGCGCCTTCAGACTTCTCCCCGAGGGTTTTCCGTCACCATGGAAAACGCCGTCCGAACCTTGCCTGGCGCGGTCCCGGCGCTATCATGGCGCCGTTCGTTTACCAGGTGAGATTCATGACTGAACAAGCTAGCACCCTCTATGCCAAGTTGCTTGGCGAAACCGCGAAGATTTCCTGGCAGGAGCTCGCGCCTTTCTTTGCCCGTGGCAACCTGCTCAAGGTCGCGGGTTCCGCGGACCTGGTAGAGGTCGCGATGGGCGTGGCCGAGGACGACAAGGCGAAGGTCGCCGCCTGGCTGGCCAGCGGCGACCTGAGCAAGGTCGACGAGAAACTGGCGCAGGACTTCCACGACCGCGACCCGGAGCTCTGGGCGGTGGTCATTGCGCCCTGGGTGCTGGTGCAAGAAAGAGTTCGAAAAGAGTCCGTGCACTGACGCAGGGCGATTTCCAATTCGCCAAGGCCGGCTAGACTGTCGGGATTCCATAGAAGGAGATTCGCCATGTTCGAACCGGGCCATCTGCATCTCCAGTCCCTGCCGGGGCTGGGGCAGCAGGAGATCGACGCTCACATCAACTATGAAGTCCGCAAGGATGTGGAAAAGGGCACCATCGTCCACTTCACCATGAAGGGCGAGATCGACGGTAATTCCTTTACCGAAGAATGGGACATGCCCAAGGAGCAGGCCTTCAACTTTGCCAGCGATGCCACCCGCATCGCGCAGAAGCACGGCCTGCACCCGCGGTTCGGCTCGATGGTGCGCAACCACAAGGAATACGATGCGATGTTCGAGGACATCCGCCAGAAGCTCGGCACCAACCCCGGCGACCCGATCGACCTGGACAAGGTGATCCACGGCGATTCGTAAATCACGTATTCAACAAAAAGCCCGGCCATGTGCCGGGCTTTTTGTTGCCGATGAAATCGCTGCCAACCCGTGTAGGAGCGAGCTTGCTCGCGAACTTGCTTGACGCCTGACTTGCCGGTGAGGGTTCGCGAGCAAGCTCGCTC
>NZ_JBGLYK010000101.1:0-19331 GCF_047304025.1 Pseudomonas sp. Pseusp97
GGCCAAGGCCGGCGCCGCCGAGGTGGTGGCCTGCGACCTCGACCCGCTGGCGCTGGACGCCTGCCGCGCCAATGCCGAACTGAACGGCGTGGAGCTGACCTATTCGGCGGACTTCTTCCAGGAGGAAGACCGCTACGACCTGATCATCGTCGCCGACGTGCTCTACGACCGCGCCAACCTGCCGCTGCTGGACGAGTTCTTGAGCCGTGGCCGCGAAGCCCTGGTCGCCGACTCGCGGGTCCGCGACTTCAGCCATCCGCTGTACCAGCGCCTGGGCATCCTCGACGGCTGCACCTGGCCGGACCTGGCCGAACCGGCCGAATTCCGTCACGTCAGCCTGTACCACGCACGCCGCAGCTGACATCGGCGTATTGGTGGGATGATGATCGCGAACGGAGTCCACTCCTACATGAGATATCGTGCCGGCCTGCCCTCTCCCCCGCCCTCTCCCTGAAGGGAGAGGGAGCCGCCCGCGCCGGCTGACGCTTTGGTTTCGACCTGTGCCGAACGGTCCCCTCTCCCTTCAGGGAGAGGGTTAGGGAGAGGGAAATCGCTGGTACAAGGCTTCAGATAATGACGGTTGCTCCTACGCGCGCTCTTGCGCCGCGCCACCGGTCACGTAGGAGCGGACTCCGTCCGCGATGACTTTCCGGCCACACCACAGTCCGGCCGGCTGGGTTGTTTCCGTCAGACCGCGCCCCCACTTATAGTGGCAACCACCTTCATCGCCCCACTCGATTCGGGATTCCCATGAGCGATACGCCCTACATCTTCGACGCCAGCATCGCCAACTTCGATCAGGTCGTCATCGAGAACTCCTTCCACAAGCCGGTCCTGGTGGACTTCTGGGCCGACTGGTGCGCGCCGTGCAAGGCGCTGATGCCGCTGCTGGCGCAGATCACCGAGTCCTACCAGGGCGAGCTGCTGCTGGCCAAGGTCAACTGCGACGTCGAGCAGGACATCGTGATGCGCTTTGGCATCCGCAGCCTGCCCACCGTGGTGCTGTTCAAGGACGGCCAGCCGGTCGACGGTTTCGCCGGCGCGCAGCCCGAATCGGCGATCCGCCAGATGCTCGAACAGCATGTGCAGCCGCCCGCCCCGGCCGCCGGCAACCCGCTGGAGCTGGCGCAGGCCGCCTTCAACGAAGGCCGTTTCGCCGAAGCCGAGGCACAGCTCAAGGCACTGCTGGGCGAAGACAACACCAACGCTGCCGCGCTGATCCTCTACGCCCGCTGCCTCGCCGAGCGCGGCGAACTGGGTGAAGCCGAGACCGTGCTCGACGCAGTGAAGAGCGACGACCACAAACAGGCGCTGGCCGCCGCCAGGGCCCAGTTGACCTTCCTGCGCCAGGCCGCCGACCTGCCCGACGCCGCCACGCTGAAAACCCGCTTGGCTGCCGATGCCAACGACGACGAAGCGACCTACCAGCTGGCCGTCCAGCAACTGGCCCGCCAGCAGTACGAAGCGGCGCTGGACGCCCTGCTCAAGCTGTTCGTGCGCAACCGCAGCTACGGCGAGGACCTGCCGCGCAAGACGCTGGTCCAGATATTCGACCTGCTGGGCAACGACCATCCGCTGGTGATCACCTACCGCCGCAAGCTGGCGAACGTTCTGTATTGATCTGATTGCCGCACTCATAGCGGCAGCGAGGCACCTGTAGGAGCGAGCTTGCTCGCGAAACAACCGCCGCTGCGGGGCTGTTCGCGAGCAAGCTCGCTCCTACGAAAAGCCGCTATTGCGCTTCGATCCGAACCGTAGGGCGCATAACCTGGAACAGGTTATCCGCCACGGCTTCGCGGCGGATAACTCCGGTGCGTTATTCGCCCTACCAGAGCACGCGCGAAGGCTTCTACTCTTCGACCCAGTTAAAGACCTGCACACCCTCGCGCACCTCGATCTTCACCTTCGGGCTATGGCGCAAGCGCACCAGCAGTCCCTTCGCCGCCCCCGAACTTCCCGCCAGCGCCGCCAGCTCGTCCAGCAGTTGCGGCCCTTCGCTGCTGCCACTTCTGCGCAGCAAGTCCTGCGCCGCCAGCCATAGCTGATCCACCGGCGCGCCCACTGCCGGCGTCGGCACAGCAGTGGCCGCAGGCGCCGCGGCAACCGGCAGGTTCTGCGCCAGCCGCGCCCAGTCGGCGTCGTCCATTTCCACAGTGAGATCCACCGGCCAGTCGCCGATGGTGCCCTTGATTCTCAGCATCGCCCTTCTCCTCGCAGCCATTCGCGCATGCTCCCACGCCCTCGCCCCCACGCCAAACGCACGCTAAGCTGGCCTTAATTTTTCGTCTGTTATAACGTAACAAAATCATTCATCGGACTGGAGTTTCCCATGCGCCCCCTGCTCCTCGCTGTCGCCTTGCTGCCTCTGGCCGCCCAAGCCCACGACGAACATGAACACGGCAGCCTCGGCAAGCACGAGCATGGCGTCGCCCAGCTCAACGTCGCCCTCGATGGCAAGACCCTGGAATTGCAGATGGACAGCCCGGCGATGAACTTCGTCGGCTTCGAGCACGCCGCTACCAGCGACGCCGACAAGGCCACGGTCGCCGCCGTGCAGGCCCAGCTCAAGCAGCCGCTGCAACTGCTCGCCCTGCCCGCCTCGGCCCAGTGCAGCGTGCAATCGGTGGAGCTTTCCAGCCCGCTGTTCGGCGACGCACCGAAGGCGGATGACCACGATCATGACCACGAGCACGCCGATGGCGACCATGACGAGCACGAGGGCCACCAGCACGCCGACATCGACGCCCACTACCAGTTGATCTGCGCCCAGCCGCAGGATCTGGCCAACCTCGATTTCGCACCGTTGTTCAAGCGATTCCCGGCGACCCAGAAGATTCAGGTACAACTGATCGGCCCGAGCGGCCAGCAAGGTGCAGAATTGACCGCCGCCAACCCGACCCTGAACTTCTGATTCCCGACCCGACGAAATGACCGCACTGCTCGAACTCGACAACCTCGGCTTCGCCTGGCCCGGCCAGGCCGAGCTGCTGGACATCCCCGCCTTCGCGCTGGCCCGTGGCGAGACCCTGTTCCTCAAGGGTCCGTCCGGCAGCGGCAAGACCACCCTGCTCGGCCTGCTCGGCGGCGTGCAGCGCCCCCAGCGCGGCAGCGTGAAGCTGCTCGGCGAGGATATCGCGCAGATGAAGTCGGCGCGCCGCGATCATTTTCGCGTCGACCACACCGGCTACATCTTCCAGCAGTTCAACCTGCTGCCGTTCCTTTCGGTGCGGGAGAACGTCGAGCTGCCCTGTCATTTCTCCCACAGCCGTGCCGAGCGCGCGACCCTGCGCCACGGCAGCGTGGCCAAGGCCGCCGAGGCGTTGCTGGGGCACCTGGGCCTGGGCGACGCGGCGCTGATCGAGCGACGCGCCGACAGCCTGTCCATCGGCCAGCAGCAGCGCGTCGCCGCCGCTCGCGCACTGATCGGCCAACCGGAACTGGTGATCGCCGACGAGCCGACCTCCGCGCTGGACGCCGATACTCGCGAGGCCTTCCTCCAGCTGCTGTTCGCCGAATGCCGCGAGGCCGGCGCCAGCCTGCTGTTCGTCAGCCATGACCAGAGCCTGGCCGCCCTGTTCGATCGCAGCCTGTCGCTGGCCGACCTCAACCGCGCCGCCCGCGCCCCGGGAATCTGAGCATGTACCTGTTGCGCCTGGCGCTCGCCAGCCTGTCCAACCGCCGCTTCACCGCGTTGCTGACCATCTTCGCCATCGCCCTCTCCGCCTGCCTGCTGCTGGCGGTGGAGCGCGTGCGCACCGAGGCCAAGGCCAGCTTCGCCAGCACCATCTCCGGCACCGACCTGATAGTCGGCGCCCGCTCCGGCTCGGTGAACCTGTTGCTCTACTCGGTGTTCCGCATCGGCAACGCTACCAACAACATTCGCTGGGAAAGCTACGAGACGGTCACCCACAGCCCGCTGGTGAAGTGGGCAATCCCGATCTCCCTGGGCGACTCGCACCGCGGCTACCGCGTCATGGGTACCGACACCGGCTACTTCGAGCACTACCGCTTCGGCCGTGGGCAGGAGCTGGAGCAGGCCGAAGGCCGGCCGTTCGGCCAGGACCTGTTCGACGTGGTGCTCGGCGCGGAGGTCGCGCAGGCGCTGCATTACAAGCTGGGAGACAGGATCGTCCTGGCCCACGGCGTCAGCACCATCAGCCTGGTGCAGCACGACGACAAGCCGTTCACCGTGGTCGGAATCCTCAAGCGCACCGGCACGCCGGTGGACCGCACCCTGCACATCTCGCTGCAAGGCATGGAGGCGCTGCACGTGGACTGGAAGAACGGCGTGCCGGCACGCGGCGCGGACCGCGTCAGCGAGGACCAGGCGCGCGGCATGGACCTGCAACCCAAGGCGATCACCGCCTTCCTGCTGGGCCTCAAGAGCAAGGTGGCGACCTTCACCCTGCAGCGGCAGATCAACGAATACGACGGCGAACCGCTGATGGCGATCCTTCCCGGCGTGGCGCTGCAGGAGCTGTGGGGGCTGATGGGCACGGCGGAAAAGGCGCTGTTCGTGGTCTCGCTGTTCGTGGTGCTGACCGGCCTGATCGGCATGCTAACGGCGATCCTCACCAGCCTCAACGAACGCCGCCGCGAAATGGCCATTCTGCGCTCGGTGGGCGCGCGGCCCTGGCACATCTTCAGCCTGCTGGTGGCCGAGGCCTTCGCCCTGGCGCTGGCCGGCGTGGCGCTGGGCGTCGGGCTGCTCTATGCGGGCATCGCCGGCAGCCAAGGGTACGTGCAGGCGAACTACGGCATCTTCCTGCCACTGGCGCTGCCCAGCGCCTATGAATGGTCGCTGCTGGGCGGCATACTCCTGGCCGCGCTGCTGATCGGCTGTGTGCCGGCGTGGCGCGCCTATCGGCAATCGCTGGCCGATGGATTGTCGATCCGCCTCTGAGCCAGCCACCTGCGAGTCCGCCTTCGTGAAAGAAAGCCCCCTGCGCCGCCTGCTGTTCCTGCTGCTGCTCGCCACCAGCGCCGCCGTCTGGGCGGAGCCGCGCGAGCTGAGCTGGCCCGAGCTGATCCCCGAGGGCGCACCGCCGCCCCCGCCGCCGGTGCCGCTGCACGATATGTCCAAGCTTTCCGATGTACTCAATTCGGAGAGTGGCCCGGCAGTGAAGCAGCAGATCCCCAACGCACCCGTGGTCCAGCAGCTGGACGGCCAGGAAGTGAAGATGCCGGGCTACATCGTGCCGCTGGAGGTGGAGGAAGACGGCCAGACCGTGCGCGACTTCCTGCTGGTGCCCTACTACGGCGCCTGCATCCACGTACCCGCGCCGCCGTCCAACCAGATCGTCTATGTTCGAGGCGGCAAGGGCGTAAAAGTCGACGAGCTTTATCAACCCTTCTGGATCATCGGTCGGATGAGCGTGAAGGCGGTGGAAAGCGACCTCGCCGAGGCCGGCTACCAGATGCAGGCCAGCAGCATCGAACCCTACGAATACACCGGGCAGTGACAGGGCGCGGCGCTTTGCCGCACGCCTTGACCCCGCTTCGTCTGCGGTCTTTATTGAGCCAGGTCAAAAGTGCACTTTTAGTGCTGTCTACTATTCTGGGCACCAACACTTATACCAAAGAGATATTGGAGCTCATCATGCGTAAGTCCTGGCTCACCACCTCGCTTCTCTCCCTCGCCGTCGCAGCGCCGATCGCAGCCCAGGCCGCCGACATCCGCGGCCACCAGGCTGGCGACTTCCTCGTTCGTGGCGGCTTCGCCACCGTGGCGCCGGATGACAGCAGTTCCAACGTCAAGCTCGACGGCACCAAGGTCAGCGGCACCAAGGCTACCGTCGACAGCGACACCCAACTGGGCCTGACCTTCGCCTACCTGCTCACCGACAAGATCGGTATCGAGCTGGTCGCCGCCACTCCGTTCAAGCACCAGGTCGACGTCAAGGGCCTGAACAAGGCCACCGGCCTGTCCGGCCTGGACGGCAAGCTGGCGGACATCAAGCAGCTGCCGCCGACCGTTCTGCTGCAGTACTACCCCATGGGTGGTACCAACTCCGCCTTCCAGCCGTACGGCGGCCTGGGCGTGAACTACACCACCTTCTTCGACGAAGACCTGACCAGCTCCCGCAAGGACCAGGGCTTCAGCAACCTGAAGCTGCAGGATTCCTGGGGCCTGGCCGCCGAACTGGGCATGGACTACATGCTCAACGAACACGCCTTCGTCAACGCCGCGGTCTGGTACATGGACATCGACACCAAGGCCAGCGTCGACGGCCCGTCCGCCCTGGGCGTGAAGAAAACCAAGGTCGACGTTGACGTCGATCCCTGGGTCTACATGGTCGGTTTCGGCTACCGTTTCTGACGGAGCAAACGTGAAAAGGCGCCCAAGGGCGCCTTTTTCATTTTCAGGGAACCGGTATGTACCTCGAACTCAAAGCACTGCACGTCAGCCTGGCGATCATCAGCACCCTGCTCTTCCTGCTGCGCCTCGGGCTGAGCTGGTGGGGCAGGCGCCCCTCGGGGTGGCAGCGTGGGCTGCCGCATCTGATCGACACCCTGCTGCTGCTCAGCGCCCTGGGCCTGGTGCACCTGGCAATGCCCTGGCCGCTGCCGGTGTGGCTGCAGGTGAAGATCGGCCTGCTGGTGCTCTACATCGTGCTGGCGGCCTTCGCCCTGCGCAGCGCCGCGAAGCCGCGCAAGGCCGTGCTCAGCGTGCTGGCACTGGTTTCGCTGGCGAGCGTCTTCTACCTGGCGGTCAACAAACCCTGGTGGTGATCAGTTGGGCCAGGCCTTCGGCCAGCGGCGTGGGCGCGTCCAGGCTGTAGCGCTGCAGCAGGCGGCGGTTGTCGGCGCGGGAATGGCGGATATCGCCGTGACGCGCCGGCTGGTAGGTGATCGGCGGCAGCCCGCCGGTGAGCTTGCCGATCTCGGCCAGCAACTGGTTGAGGCTGGTGGACTGGTCGAGGCCGACATTGATCGCCGACTCGGCTACCTCATCGGCCAGCAGCGCCGTCACCAGCAGCTTCACCAGGTCGCCCACGTAGATGAAATCGCGGGTCTGCTCGCCATCGCCGAACACGGTGATCGGCAGGCCCTGCTCGGCGCGTCGGGCGAAGATGCTGATCACCCCGGAATAGGGCGAGGACGGGTCCTGGCGCGGGCCGTAGACGTTGAAGAAGCGGAAGATCGCCGGCTCCAGGCCGTGCTCGCGGCGATAGAAGTCGAGGTAGTACTCGCTGGCTAGCTTGTCCGAGGCATAGGGCGTCAGCGGCGCCTTGAC
This sequence comes from Pseudomonas sp. Pseusp97, assembly GCF_047304025.1. NCBI lineage: Bacteria > Pseudomonadati > Pseudomonadota > Gammaproteobacteria > Pseudomonadales > Pseudomonadaceae > Pseudomonas > Pseudomonas sp. Pseusp97. The sequence continues at coordinate 7,238 of NZ_JBGLYK010000101.1, forward strand.
CACGTCCTCGTCGATGGCGGTGCCTTCGCCGTTCTGCCCGTAGACCGCCGCACTGGAGGCGAACAGTACGCGCTGGATGCCTTCCTGGCGCATCGCCTCGCAGAGGTTCAGGGTGCCGATGAAATTGGCGCGGTGGGTGCCCACCGGGTCCTCCACCGAGGCCTGCACCGAGGCGATGGCCGCCAGGTGCACGACTCCCTGGCACCCGCTCAACGCGCCACGCAGCGCGGTTTCATCGGCGACATTACCGACTATCAGCTCGACGCGGCTGTCGAGGTTCTCGCGCTTGCCGGTGGACAGGTCGTCCAGTACGCGTACGGCGAAACCCTGCGCCAGCAGTGCGTCGGCCAGATGGGAGCCGATGAACCCCGCGCCGCCGGTGATGAGGATGGGCTGCGCGGAGGGGATGAGACGATCAGACATGGCGGTAATAGCGGTCCAGCAAGGCGGGCAGGCCGGCACGCCAGGCGCGCGGCTTGATCCCGAAGGTATGGAGGATTTTCTTGCAGGCGAGCACCGCGTGCTGCGGTTCGTCGCCGGCGTCCGGGCGCGCGGCGTGGGCCTGCGGGCTGGGTTCCTGGACGGCCAGGGAATGGAAGGCGCGGGCCTCGCCGAGCACCACCTGGCCCAGGGACAGGGTGGTCGTGGCCTCCAGCCCACCGTAGTGGTAGGTGCCCCATAGCGGCGCCTGGCAATCGAGCTGCTTGAGCACGGAGAGGATCACCCGCGCCGCGTCGTCCACCGGCGTCGGGTTGCCGCGTCGGTCATCGGCGAGGAACAGCACCTGCTCCTTTTCCGCGCGTTCGAGGAAGCGGCCGAGCACGCCGTCGGCGCTGTCGTCCAGCAGCCAGCCGAAACGCAGCAGCACATGACGCGGACAGGTCGCCCGCACCCACTGCTCCATGCGCCACAGTGCCTGGCCACGCGGGCCCAGGGGCAGCGGCTCGTCCTTCTCGCTGTAGGCGGTGGCGCGGGCGCCATCGAACACGCGGTAGCTGGACGGCTGGATCAGCAGGATCTCGTGGTGCTGGCAGAGTTCGGCCAGGCGCTCCACCGCACGCTCCTGGCTCGCCAGCCGCGCGGCTTCGACGGCCTCGGCCTGGAACCAGTCGTAGTAGTAGGCGAGGTTGATCACCGCGTCGGGGCGGGTCTCGTCCAGCAGGACGGTGAGGCTGGAAGCATCCCAGCCCTGTTCGGGCGGCCGGGGGGCGAGGAAGCCGATGTCTTCCTCGGCGCCAAGGCGGATCAGCGCCTGTCCAAGGGCATTACCGCCACCCAACAGCATCAGGCGCATGCGCATATTCTGGGGGTCACTCGAATCCGTGGGTTACCGCCGGAGCGCGGGGCGCCGGGGATGATACCCGCATTTTTCCTGTGCCCCGGCACAGCGTCAAGCTTGGCCGACCCGCTGCAGCCTTCAGCGCACGCGGGGGCGCCGCTCTAGGAGCGGCGACGGAACAGCGGGCGCGGCTCGATCACCGAGCGGCCATAGAGCACGCTCAGCCCCGTCAGGCCCTTCAGCGCGTCTTCCACGGACTTGTCCTCGCGCACGGCAAAGGCATCGAAACCGCACTGGCGCATGTGCGCCAACTGGTCACGCAGCACATCGCCCACCGCGCGCAACTCCCCGCGCCAGCCCAGGCGGCTGCGCAGCAGGTAGGCCAGGCTGTAGCCGCGACCGTCGCGGAAGCTGGGGAAGTCGATGGCGATCAGAGGCACCTGATCCATCCGGTCCTCCAGTTGGTAAGGATCATCATCCGGGCCCAGCCATACACCGCTTTTCTGTAGGAGCGAGCTTGCTCGCGAACCGCCCAGCTCTGAAGTCGCCGGGGAATTCTGTTCGCGAGCAAGCTCGCTCCTACAAAGAGCACCAGCCAGCCACGACTCCAGCGGCAGGATCAGATCGCCGCGAGGTAACTCCTCCGGCACTTCGCGCAACAACTCCCAGGCATCCTCGGCGTCGAACTGCGCCACACCGTCGCGCAAGCGAATCAGATTCTTCATGCCGGCACCTCCGCCTGGCGGTAGACCCGCGCCTTGAAAGGCTCCAGACCGATGCGCTCGACCGTTTCGACGAAGCGCTCCCCCGCGCCGCGTTGCTCCACGTAGGTGCGCACCAGCGCCTCGATCACGTCCGGCACTTCGGCGGCACTGAACGACGGGCCGATCACCTTGCCCAGTGTGCTCTTCACTCCCTGCGCGCCGCCCAGGGTGATCTGGTACCACTCGCTGCCGTTCTTATCGACGCCGAGGATGCCGATGTTGCCGATGTGGTGGTGGCCGCAGGCGTTCATGCAGCCGGAGATGTTCAGGCTGAGATCGCCCAGGTCGTGCAGGTAGTCCAGATCCTCGAAGCGCTGCTGGATGCCCTGGGCAATGGGGATCGACTTGGCGTTGGCCAGCGCGCAGAAATCGCCGCCCGGGCAGGCGATGATGTCGGTCAGCAGGCCCTGGTTCGGCGTGCCCAGGCCGGCGGCGCAGGCTTCGCGCCAGAGCGCGTGGAGGTCGGATTTGCGTACGTCCGGCAGTACCAGGTTCTGCTCATGGGCGACGCGGATTTCGCCGAAGCCGAAACGCTCGGCCCACTCCGCCACGCGCTCCATCTGCGACGCGGTGACATCCCCCGGCGGCGCTTCGGCACCCGGCTTGGTGGACAGCACCACGCTGGCGTAACCCGGTACGCGGTGCGGACGCACGTTGCGCGATACCCAGCGGGCGAACACGGTATCGCCGGCCAAGGCGCTGCCATAAGCGAGCTCATCGGCTGCCGGATAGACCGGCGGTTCGAAGGCGCCGGCGACCCGCTCGTATTCGTCGCGCGTCAGTTGCCCTTCGCCATCACGCAGATGCTGCCACTCCTCCTCCACCTCGCGGGAAAACGCTTCGATGCCCAGCGCCTTCACCAGGATCTTGATCCGCGCCTTGTACTTGTTGTCGCGTCGGCCGTGGCGGTTGTACACGCGCAGGACGGCCTCGACGTAGGTGAGCAAGTGCTGCCAGGGCAACTCATCACGAATCACCTGGCCAAGCATCGGGGTGCGCCCCAGGCCGCCGCCCACCAGCACCTTCAGGCGCAGTTCGCCGTCCTCGCCGCGGCGCAGGTAGAGGCCGATGTCGTGCATCATCACCGCCGCGCGGTCTTCCTCGGCGGCGCAGATGGCGATCTTGAACTTGCGTGGCAGGAAGAGGAATTCGGGGTTCACCGTCGACCACTGGCGGAGGATTTCCGCCAGCGGGCGCGGGTCGAGGTACTCGTCGGCAGCGACGCCGGCGAAAGCCTCGGTGGTGATGTTGCGCACGCAGTTGCCGGAGGTCTGGATGGCATGCATCTCGACCTCCGCCAGGCGTTCGAGGATGTCCGGCACGCGTGCCAGCTCGACCCAGTTGAACTGGATGTTCTGCCGCGTGGTGAAGTGGCCGTAGCCGCGGTCGTGTTCGCGGGCGATCCAGGCCAGGGTGCGCATCTGTTCGCTGGACAGCGTGCCGTAGGGAATCGCCACCCGCAGCATGTAGGCGTGCTTCTGCAGGTACAGGCCGTTCTGCAGGCGCAGCGGCAGGAATTCTTCTTCGCTCAGCTCGTCGCTCAGGCGCCGCTGCACCTGGTCACGGAACTGCGCCACCCGCTCGCGCACCAGGGCGCGGTCGTAATCATCGTATCGGTACATCGCCAGGCCACCTTCGGGACATTGCGTAGCGGCCTGCTTCTGTCGTCCAGCGCGCTACTTCAGGGTTGACCGAATAGTGGCCGGCGCCTGCTGTGCAAAACAGCGGCAGATCGCGCGGGAAAAACCGGATCAGATGCGCCCGGCGCCTGCCCCGTCGGGCCTGCGACCGGTTGCCGCAACAGGCCCGATCAGCCGCCCCATGGCACAGCTCGCCAAGCCCGTGGCGCTGCGGGGCGGACCGGCTTTCGCCATCTGATATGGTTTTTTCCGGCGAACCTGAATCTGTTTCGGGTGCAGACCGATTCGTACAGTCGCGGCGCCTCTTCTGCCTGATGGGCCACGACAATGAGCGAAAGAATCCACGCGAAGGTCATCGAGATCGACGCACCGCAACGTTTCACCCCGCCGCCCAAGCCGCTCTCCGCGGTCACCCCGACGGTCTACACCAAGCGCTTCGCCGGACGTTTCCGCGACCTGCGGCGCCTGGGCGGCGGCCTGCTGTTCCTGCTGTTCTTCGGCACCCTGTGGCTGAACTGGAACGGTCGCCAGGCCGTTCTCTGGGACCTGCCCGAGCGCAAGTTCTACATCTTCGGCGCGACCTTCTGGCCGCAGGATTTCATCCTGCTCTCGGCGATCCTGATCATCGCCGCCTTCGGCCTGTTCTTCATCACGGTATTCGCCGGCCGCATCTGGTGCGGCTACACCTGCCCGCAGAGCGTGTGGACGTGGATCTTCATGTGGGCCGAGCAGGTCACCGAAGGCGACCGCAACCAACGCATCAAGCGCGACCAGGGTCCGGTGAGTGCGGAAAAAGTCCTGCGCAAGGGCGCCAAGCACGGCCTCTGGCTGCTGATCAGCCTGGTCACGGCGATCACCTTCATCGGCTATTTCACGCCAGTGCGGCCGTTGGTGGCTGATCTGTTCACGTTCAACCTCGATCTGGAGAGCACCTTCTGGGTCGCCTTCTTCGCCGCCGCCACCTACGCCAACGCCGGCTGGCTGCGCGAGCAGGTGTGCATCCACATGTGCCCGTACTCGCGCTTCCAGAGCGTGATGTTCGACAAGGACACCCTGATCATTTCCTACGACGCGGCGCGCGGTGAATCCCGCGGCGCACGCAAGAAGGACGCCGATCCCAAGGCCCTCGGCCTGGGCGACTGCATCGACTGCCAGCAATGCGTACAGGTCTGCCCCACCGGCATCGACATCCGCGACGGCCTGCAGATCGCCTGCATCGGCTGCGCCGCCTGCGTCGACGCCTGTGACTCGGTGATGGACAAGATGGGCTACGACCGCGGCCTGGTGCGCTACACCTCGGAAAGCGCGCTGGAAGGCGGCAGGACCCACCTGCTGCGCCCGCGCCTGATCGGCTACGCGGCGGTACTGCTGGTAATGATCGGCGCCTTCGTCTGGGCGCTGGAAGCGCGCCCGCTGATCAACCTCGACGTAGCCCGCGACCGTGGCCTGTTCCGCGAGAACGCCGCCGGCGAGATCGAGAACATCTACAACCTCAAGCTCATCAACAAGACCCAGCAGCCGCAGCATTACCAGCTGAGCCTCGCCGACGGCGCCGGTTACCGTCTGCAGGGCGTGCCGGAGCTGATGCTGCAGCCGGGCGAGATCCGCGACTTCGCCGTCTCCGTGGCCAGTGAAGCGCAGAGCAGCGCCGGGGGTTCGGTGCCGCTGCACTTCAGGGTCAGTGACGGCAACGAGGCCCTCGACGCGGCCAGCACCTTCGTCTCGCCGAGGCGCTGAGCATGGCACGGGAGCTTGGCGTGACCTCGGCGCAGCGCCTAGAGTGGGCGGATTCTTCCGCCCCCCAGGCCGCCGTGCAGGACAAGATGAAGCGCTACGAGAAATTTGCCGACGAGATCGCCGGCCTGATCCGCAGCGGCGTGCTCGCCCCCGGCCAGAAAGTCCCCTCGGTGCGGCACGCCAGCCGCACCTACGGGGTCAGCGCCTCCACCGTGTTCCAGGCCTATTACCTGCTGGAGGATCGTGGGCTGATCGTCGCCCGCGCACGCTCGGGCTACTTCGTCCGCGAGCACGTGCAGCGCACCCTGGCCGAGCCGGAAATCGCCCGCCACGACGCGCAGACCACCGAGGTGGACGTCAGCGAGCTGGTGTTCTCGGTGCTCAGCTCGATCAAGGATCCGGACACCGTGCCCTTCGGCTCGGCCTTCCCGGCGCCGGAGCTGTTTCCCCTGCCGCGTCTGGCGCGCTCCATGGCCCACGCCGTGCGCGACATGGACCCGCGCTCGGTGGTCGCCGACCTCGCCCCCGGCAGCCACGCGCTGCGCCGGCAGATCGCCCTGCGCTACATGGTCGGCGGCATGCCGCTGCCGGTGGAGGAGCTGGTGGTGACCAACGGCGCGCTGGAAGCGCTGAACCTGTGCCTGCAGGTGGTCACCCAGCCGGGCGATCTGGTCGCCATCGAAGCCCCGGCCTTCTACGCCAGCCTGCAGGTGCTCGAACGCCTGAAACTCAAGGCGGTGGAAATCCCCGTGCACCCACGCGAAGGCATCGACCTGGATGTGCTTGCCGACAGTCTCGCGCGCCTGCCGATCAAGGCCTGCTGGTTCATGAGCAATTTCCAGAACCCGCTGGGCGCCAGCATGGCCGAGGACAAGAAGCGCGCCCTCGCCGCGCTGCTGGCCGAGCACCAGGTGCCGCTGATCGAGGACGACGTCTACGCCGAACTGTACTTCGCCGCCCAGGCGCCCAAGCCGGTGAAGGCCTTCGACAGCGAAGGGCTGGTGATGCATTGCAGCTCCTTCTCCAAGAGCCTCGCGCCGGGCTACCGGGTCGGCTGGGTCGCCGGCGGGCGCTACGCCGAGCAGATCGAGCGGCTCAAGCTGATGACCAGCCTGTCCGCCTCGGTGCCGGCCCAGGCGGCCATCGCCGACTACCTGCAGCACGGCGGCTACGACCGCCACCTGCGCAAGCTGCGCCATGCCCTGGAAAGCCAGCAGCACGCGATGCTCGCCGCCGTGGCCCGGCACTTCCCCGCCGCCACCCGCGTCACCCGGCCCAGCGGCGGCTACTTCCTGTGGCTGGAACTGCCCGAGCACATCGACGCGCTCAAGCTGTTCCAGCTCGCCCACGCCCAGGGCATCAGTCTCGCGCCGGGGCCGATCTTCTCGGCGACACGACGCTTCGGCCACTGCCTGCGGCTGAATTATGGGCATCCGTGGACGACGGCCAGCGAACAGGCCATGGAAACCCTCGGGCGGATCATTCACTCGTTGTAGAGCGGCAACCGGACTGCTCCGCACATTAGGAAACGAACTGTACCTGTGCGGCGCTTTGTCGCAGGCCTACCCTGTCAGGCAGGAAAACCTGCCGAGGGAAGCTGCCATGGAAGCGCAAGACCTGATGATCCTGCTCACAGTGGGCGCCGCCCTAGGCGTTCACCTGTGGGTGCGCTGGTACCTGCGGCGCGGGATGGCGTCGCGCGGGGATCAGTGGCTGGCCTGAGCGGCGAATGCAAACGGAATGCGAGAAGTCGAACATCTTGAAGATGAATGCACTGGTCCCCGAGCTGATCGTCGCGAACCTGCCCAGAAGCCTGCACTTCTACTGCGAAGTGCTCGGATTTTCCATCGAGTACCAGCGCCCCGAGGACGACTTCGCCTTTCTCTCTTTCGGCGACAGCCAGCTCATGCTGGAGCAGGACTGGCAGTCCGACTCGCCGTGGAGCGTACGTCCGCTGGATTATCCACTGGGCCGTGGCGTCAACTTCTCCATCCGCTGCCCCGACACCCAGGCGCTGGTGAGCGCGTTGTCTGATGCCGGTTTCCCACTGCGCAAACCTGTCGAGGAGCGCTGGTACCGGCAGGGCGAGCAGTTGTATGGGGAGCGCAACTTCCTCGTGCAGGACCCGGACGGCTATTTGCTGCGCTTCGCCCAGAGCCTCGGTACGCGGCCAGTTCCCAGCATCTAACCGCCAATCAGCCGGGCGCTGCCGCGCTTTTGTGTAGGAGCGAGCTTGCTCGCGAACGGAGTTTCCTGGAGACACCAGAGCTGGGCCGTTCGCGAGCAAGCTCGCTCCTACAGAAAGCAAAGGCCCACGCTCTAGGGGCGATACAAGTGCGCATGCCCCGCGCTGTACAGCGATGAATCGGCAAAGCCCTCCGCCCCCAGCACCTTGCCCACCAGGATCAGCGCCGTGCGCCGGAAGCCCTTGGCTTCGGCCTTGGGCAGGATATCGCCAAGGGTGCCGGTGACCTGGTCCTGGTCCGGCCAGCTGGCGCGGTGGATCACCGCAATGGGGCAGTCAGCACCGTAGTGCGGCAGCAGTTCGGCGACGATGTTCGCCAGTTGGCCGACGCCCAGGTGAATGGCCAGGGTCGCGCGGTGTTGCGCCAGCTCGGCCAGCGACTCGCCCTCGGGCATGCGCGTCCTGCTCGCGTAACGGGTGAGGATCAGCGTCTGGGAAATGTCCGGCAGGGTCAGCTCGCAGCCGAGGATCGCCGCGCAGGCCGAGGTGGCGGTAACGCCGGGGACGATCTCGTAGGCGATGCCCAGTTCGCGCAGGTGACGGATCTGCTCGCCGATGGCGCCGTACAGCGAAGGGTCGCCGGAGTGCACCCGCGCCACATCCTTGCCCTCATCGTGGGCCTGCGCCAGCAGCGCGACGATCTCCTCGAGGTTCAGCTCGGCGGTATTCACCACCCGCTCGGCGCTGTGCCCTTCCAGCACCGCCGGCGGCACCAGGGAGCCGGCGTAGAGGATCACCGGACAGGTGCGAATCAGCCGCTGGCCCTTGACCGTGATGAGCTCGGGGTCGCCGGGGCCGGCGCCGATGAAGTAGACCGTCATGAGGGCTCCTGTGCGGATTCGGCGGGGACGAAGGCCAGCGCGCAGGTGGCTTGATCGCTGCGTCGCTTGCCGACCAGCAGGCGCGCCGGCGCACCACCTTGTGCTTCGGCCTGCAGCAGTGCCGCCGCCTCGGCCACGCTGGCGCTGCCGGTGGCCGAGCGCACGGCTTCGGAAGGCTCGCCCAGGCGCTTCTCGCAGACCGCGAGCTGTTGCGGCGTGAACAGCGCCAGCGGTAGGTCGAGCGCTGCAGCCAGCGCAGCAAGTCCTTCCTCGTCGGCCTTCAGCGTGGCGCTGGCCAGCGCGGTGAGATTCGATTCGTCCAGCCCGGCCTCGGCCAGCGTTTCGCGCAGCAGGGCGCGCAGTTCGTCGAGCGGGCAACCCCGGCGGCAACCGAGGCCGGCAACCAGTGTCATGGTCGCTCTCCTTGAGAAACAAAATAAAAACCCCGCAGACGGCCGCGCCGGCTGCGGGGTCGAGCATAGCGCGTGGATCAGGCCGACGGCGCGAAGCGGCGGAACAACCAGGCGGCGAGCAGGCCGAGCGCCACCCAGAACACCGCGTTGGTGACCAGCGAGGCGAGGATGAACTCGTGGGCCAGGCTTTCCGGTGCGAGGCTGGAATGCACTTCCGGCTGCGGCGCGCCGATCAGGTGCGGCACCGCCAGTAGCGCGAGGCCGACGATGCGCAGCGCCCAGTGGCGGCCGAACACCAGCAGCGCAAGACCCGCTGCGGTGGCTGCGGCGGTGCCTATCCACCAGGTCTGCCGCAGGCTCAGGTCGGCGGCGGCGGTGCCGGGGACTTCCGGAGGCAGGCCGAGGGACGGCGCCAGGGTGAACACCGCGAAACCGGCCAGCCCCCAGAACAGCCCTTCGGAGGTCTTGCCCGGCTCGCGCAGGGTGAACAGGCCGGCCAGCATCAGCGCAAAGCCCACCGCAACCACCAGGTTGCCGCCGGTGGTGGAGAGGATGCGCTGCCAGCCGTCTTCCGGCTCCCAGGCTTCGGCGTCATGGTGATGGCCTGCAGCGGCACCTTCGGCGTGCTCGTGGCTGTGCTCCTGTACCTGCGCGGCGGCCGGTTCGGATTTCTCGTAGGTTTCCGCTTTCAGAATCAGCGGGGATACCCACAGCAGCTGGACCACGGTCAGTACCAGCGCGGCGATGAGACCGGCGAAACCGGCGGTCTGGGCGATACGTTTGATCATTTTTTCCTTTCCTTTCCGGACTCTCGAATCGAGCGAGCTAGAGCCAGGCAAGGCGGAGGATCGCCGGGGACGCGGAGTTGACTGCAGTCAATGAGCAGTCCACGGCGATACTCCAACGCAGCCTGGCCGACGCGCAGCCGATTGAAATCAGAACCGCATCAGTGGCAGGGGAAGCCTGCGCTATGGCGGGTATCGTGGGCGGCGTTGTGCACCGCTTCCAGATGCGAGAAACCGGCGAAATACACCAGCAGCGCACCGAGCAGGCTGGCGCCGACGGCCAGGGCGATGCGCTTGGAAAGGGGGACGGAAGTGCTCGACGCGTGCGTCAGGATGCTGCTGGACATGAACGTTCCCTCTGAAACTTGAGTAGAGAACGCAGAGGTTGAACGCATTCGAACGCGCCGGATCGGTCGCGCCACGGCCTGCGCCCGCCCACCGCGGGTTGCCAAAACGAAGGATTCCAGGCCGGTCTCCGGGCTTGCGACGCCAACCGGAAATTCCGGCTGGATGGGTCAGCCTTCCCATGCCTTGGCACAGTGGCTACTGACGACCCTCGATGCGCTTACCGTTGCGGGGGCAGCGCCGGACTGGTCCTTGCGGACGCACCGGCTTCCCGTTTCACCTCGCGCGCGTCGGCGCGAGACACCTGAAACCGCGCAAGCAGACCACGCTCGCCTGCACGCGTCAACCGATCCCCGGCGATTGACCGCCTTGCCTGCGCTGCGTAGCCTTCCTCCCTTCGAGGTTCTCCGGCACTGGCCGGAGCTAAGAGGGAACGTGGAAATCTTCGGATGCGCCACGGCTGCCCCCGCAACTGTGAACAGCCTGTTCTTTCACACGCCACTGCCGACCACGGCGGGAAGGCGAAAGGACGATAAAGGGCTGTGAGCCAGGAGACCTGCCTCGTGACTGGTTTTCGATCTGCTGCGCGTCGGCCATGCTGCGTTGGCGGATCGCCGTGGACTGCTCATTGACTACAGTCAACTCCGCGTCCCGGCGATCCTCCGCCTTGCCTGGCTCTAGCTCGCAAGATCCAGAACTGGTTCGTTATCAACAGACAACCGGGCGGGGTGATCCGGTGGCGACCTTCGTTGCGCGGCGAACCCGCGCGCGCGCCCTTCATCCGCCCGCCCAATTTCGCTTGCGAGGCGCGCATGAAAACCCTGGCCAAACTCCCCGTCACCATCGTCACCGGCTTCCTCGGCGCCGGCAAGACCACCCTGCTCCGCCACATGCTCGATAATGCCGAAGGCCGCCGCATCGCAGTGATCGTCAACGAATTCGGCGAGCTGGGCATCGACGGCGAAATCCTCAAGCAGTGCTCCATCGGTTGTAGCGAAGAAGAAGCGGTCGGCCGCGTCTTCGAACTGGCCAACGGCTGCTTGTGCTGCACCGTGCAGGAGGAATTCTTCCCGGTGATGCGCGAGCTGGTGGCGCGCCGGGGCGACCTCGACCAGATCCTCATCGAGACCTCGGGCCTGGCCCTGCCCAAGCCGCTGGTACAGGCCTTCCAGTGGCCGGAAATCCGCAACGCCTGCACCGTGGATGCGGTGATCACCGTGGTCGACAGCCCGGCCGTGGCCGCCGGCACTTTCGCCGCCCACCCCGAGCAGGTGGACGAGCAGCGCAAGCAGGACCCGAACTTGGACCACGAATCGCCGCTGCACGAACTCTTCGAAGACCAGCTGGCCAGCGCCGACCTGGTAGTGCTGAACAAGGCCGACCTGCTGGACGCCGACGCGCTGGCCCGCGTGCGTGCCGAAGTTGCCGAGGAGCTGCCGCCGGCGGTGAAGATCGTCGAGGCCAACTCCGGCCAGCTGCCGCTCTCGGTGCTGCTGGGGCTGAATGCCGAGGCCGAGCTGCACATCGACAGCCGCCCCACGCACCACGACCACGAAGGCCATGAGGACCACGACCATGACGAGTTCGACTCCTTCCACGTCGACCTGCCGGAAGTGGAAGAGCGAGCCCTGCTCGATGCGCTGAACGTGCTGGTCGAACGCCACGCCGTGCTGCGCATCAAGGGCTTCGTCGCCATCCCCGGCAAGCCCATGCGCCTGCTGGTACAGGGCGTCGGCAAGCGCTTCGACAAGCACTTCGACCGCGCCTGGCGCAGCGACGAGACCCGCGGCACCCGCCTGGTGGTGATCGGCCAGGAACTGGACCAGGCCGCCATCAGCAACGAGCTGCGTACCGCGCTGACTTGATGACTCCGTAGGGTGGCGTGGAGCCCAGCGATACCCACCACCGCTGATGAGTATCGCTGCGCTCCACCCATCCTACGACCGTGCCATTTCCCTGTAGGAGCGGGGGGGGGGGGGGGCCGAGCGACCCCGCGCGCGCGGCGGCCGCGCCGACGGAGCTACCGCAACGAAGACAGAAAAACAAACACAACCACCAGACCCGC
>NZ_JBGLYK010000102.1:0-19327 GCF_047304025.1 Pseudomonas sp. Pseusp97
GGCCAGGGCGCGCGGGTGGACGGCAACGGCTATGCCGTGGTGCCGTCGCTTTCGCCCTACCGCTACAACCCCATCGGCCTCGACCCGCAAGGCATCGACGAAAACGCCGAGCTGGTGGAAACCGAACGCAAGATCGCGCCCTACGCCGGCGCTGCCGTGCGGGTCGAGTTCAAGACCCTCACCGGCCACCCGCTGCTGATCCAGGCCAGGTTGCCCGATGGCCAGCCGCTGCCGCTGGGCGCCGACGTGCTCGACGGCAAGGGCGTGAACATCGGCATGGTCGGCCAGGGCGGGCAGGTCTATGCCCGCGCCGAGGGCGACAAGGGCCGGCTGCGCGTGCAATGGGGCGAGCGGGCGGAGGACAGCTGCCTGCTGCCCTATGACCTGAAAGGCGCCGACACCGACCAGGTGCTGGTGCGCCTGCAGGCAACCTGTCTACCGGAGGCTTCATGAACCCTGTCCTGCGCAGCCTGCCGCTGCTCGCCCTGCTGCTCGCGCCGAGCGCCTGGGCCACCTGCTACAAGGTCACCAGCGTCGGCAGCGCCACCACCACCTCCAATACGGCGATCCGCCCCGGCGAAGGTAGCGCTGGCGCCTGGTCCGGCTCCCTCGACAACAGCAATGGCTCCCTCGGCCTGCCGTCGGTAATCAACGTCAGCGACTCCAGCTTCCAGCCCGACGGCACCCTGATAGCCAGTTCAGTCGCACCGCTCACGCAGTACGGAAACTCTGCCGGGTATGACCCGGAGAAGGTGTTCTTCCGCTGCACAGCGGGGGACGAAGTCTACGAAATGTTCTCCACCAACGCCGACGACCTCTATAGCGGCTACTACAACGGTGGTGACGCCGTGGGCAACTCGATCGGACTGCAGGCCGCTTACCGTACTGCCTGGCCCAACGTGCTGCTGCGCCTGACCCATGTGGAGACCGGCCAGTACTTCACCGACGTCTGGCGCGAACGCCTGCTCAGCGGGCTGGACGTCGATTCGCGCGGGTTCCAGCTGGTCAAGGCGAAGAACCTCAGCGCGGTCCGCGCCGAGCTCTTCAGTGCGCCGCTGGAATCCACTCAGGGCTATTCACCGACCACCAAGTCGCAGCTGTATGGCCGCACCCAGCCCGCCGGCTATATCGCCATCAAAGGGCCGGGATTGTCCTACCCCAGGGTCGGTGAAACCCACTATTCAAACTACTCCGGTTGGTACGGCAACTGGCCCGCCTCCATCGGCCTGTACGGCGACGTCACGCTCAAGCGCTACCCGACCTGCGCCGTCACCAACGTCACGCCGCACGTGGTATTCCCGTCGATCTCCATCGGTGAGATCAATTCCGGTGCCAGCCGCGAGATGCCGTTCCAGGTCGACTTCAAGTGCCAGAGCGGCGTGCTCAGCAGCACCACCCCCAGCACCAGCCAAACCGGCACCAGCGGTACCGCCCTGGGCATCAAGGTCTCGGCCGGAGCGCTGGCGGCTTCCTCCGGCCTGGGCCTGGTGAATGCCAACGGCGGGCTGTCCTACCTGGTCTCCGACCGCTATGGCCAGCCCGGAATGGCCCAGGGCGTGGGTATCCGCCTGCTGCGCAACGGCAGCGCGATGAACCTGCTGGCCAACGAGGATTCCGCCAACGGCAGCAACGCCGAAGCGCGCGGCTGGTACCCGGTGATCGGCAACGCCTCGAACAAGACCGGCGAGGTCAGCGGCATCTCGCAGTACAGCGAGACGTTCCGCGCGCGCCTGGAAAAACTCAGCCTCGGCAGCATGCCCACCGTCACCCCTGGCCGCGTGGAAGCCACCGCGCAGGTGGTGATCCGTGTGCAGTAAGCGGCTGCGCGCCGCCCTGCTGGGCCTGACGTTGCTGGCCGCAGCAGAGGTGCATGCCGGCGTCACCGCCGAGCGCACGCGGGTAATCTTCGACGAAGGCAAGCGCGAGGCTTCCCTGGCGCTGGTGAACCAGAACAGCTACCCGGTTATCGTGCAGACCTGGATCGACGACGGCGACCTCGACGCCGCGCCGCAAACCGCGCAGGCACCGATCATGCCGCTGCCCCCGGTATTCCGCCTGAATCCCGGCCAGATGCGCAGCCTGCGCCTGCTCTACACAGGCGATGCGCTGCCGAAGGACCGCGAGTCGCTGTACTGGCTGAACCTCTACGAGATTCCGCCCCAATCCGACGAGCCATTGGGCGAAGGGCAAACGCGCCTGACCGTTACCCTGCGCACGCAGATGAAGGTCATCTACCGCCCGCGCGTGCTGGCGAAGGATGCTGAAGAGGCTCCGCGCAGACTGCTGTTCCGCAGGGCCGGCAATGCGCTGCAGGTGGAGAACCCCACCGCCTACTTCATCACCCTGGCCGGCGCCGAAGTGCGCCAGGGCAACGCCGGCTCGCCGCTGCCGGGCGAGCTGCTGCCGCCGTTTTCGCAGCGCATGCTCACGCCAACCCAGGCCCTGCCGACGAGCGGTGGCGAGGTGCGTTACCTGTGGATCGATGATGGCGGGAACAGCCAGCAGGGCACGGCGGTTCTGCGCTGATCGTTCAGGCTTCAGGGGGAGTTCGGTGTTGGGCGGTTCGCGAGCAAGCTCGCTCCTACGAAGAGCCATTGTGATCCGGTTCTGGCTGTGGCTCTGGCTCTTGAAGATTTCCAGAGAAACATCCGCGCGCGCCGAATGCCCCGTTCAGGAGGCCTCGTTGAAGCGGAGTTTCGGGGGTTGAGCGACATGGATGTCGCGAGAGCGTTGTCGGGCCAGGGATGGTCCGTCAACGCGTGCCCCTGAAACTCCGCTTCAACGTGGGAATTTTTCGCCTAGGCGAAAAACCGGATGTCCGGGGCAAGCCTTCTTGGTTACTTCTTCGGCGTTTGGAAGAAGTGACTCGCCCGAGGGGGCGAAACACAGAGTCCGTGCGCACACCGAAGCGACGCAGAACCACCTAGGCCAACGCAGTAGACCTTGGCCCGCCCCTCACTGCGACCCTACTGAAACAGATTCGCCATCACGCAGAACGTCAGCAGCGCCTGGTCGGTATCCACGTCCAGCTTGCGCATGGCGGAAATCTTCTGCGCACTCACGGTCTTCACACTGCGGTTGAGCAGCAGCGCGATGTCGCGCACGCTCATCCCCGAGACGAAGTGGCGCAGCACCTCGTACTCCTTCACCGACAGGCTGGCGATGCGCCCTTCCACATCATCCCCGCTGGCCAGCACGCTGCTCGCCGATTGCATGCCCGGCCCGCGGTAGATGCGGTCCTGGGACAGCGCCTTGAGCGCCACCAGGATCTCATTGAGGTCGCCGTTCTTCAGCACCACCCCCGACACGCCCAGGTCGTAGAGGCTGGAGAGGATCAGCGGGTTGGACAGCATGGTGAGGATCAGGATGCGGGTGTCGGGGAAGTTGCGCAGCAGGTACTCGATCAACTTGAGGCCGTCACCATAGGTCTGGTCCCCCGGCATGTTGTAGTCGGTGATGACGATGGCCGGCCGCAGCTCGCGGTACAGCGCCACCAGCTCGCTGGAGCTGTGCGCCTCGCCGACTACCTCGAAGCGATCGTCCCGCTCGATCACCTCGCGGACTCCCATCAGGACGATGGGATGGTCGTCCGCTAGTGCCACTCTGACTTTTTCCATGAGTTTTCTTGAGTCCCAACGTTTGCGTTCGCCGGCCCGCCACAGGGGGGCACGGCCATGATTTATTCCAGAATAGCTCCGCTGACCGGACAGGCTCTCAGAGGCTGGCGAGGGCCGCCTCGATCCTTCCCAGCAGCGCGGTCACCGCCGCGGACAGTTCCGGCCCGGCGGGCTGCGCGATCAGCGCCTCCTCCACCGCGCCGCAGGCATCGCTGAGGCCATGGGCCTGCACCACCGCAAGCGCTCCACGCAGACGATGCACCTGCTGGCGGACGGTGGGAAGGTCGCCGTCCCGCAGGGCATCCGTCACGCCCTGCATATCCTGGCGCATGGTGCGCAGGAACAGCTCGCGCATCTTCTCGGAAACCTGCAGGCGGTCCTGCGTCGGCGCTTCGGGCTGCGCTTCGTGTTCCGGCGCTTCCGCCGCCGCGTGGCCGCAGACCTTGAGCAATCCGTCGTGCAGCGTGCGCAGGCTCATCGGCTTTACCAGCCAGGCGTTCATGCCCACCGCCATGCAGCGCTCGCCTTCCTCGCGCAGGGCGTTGGCGGTGACGCCGATGATCGGCAGCCAGCTGTCGTGGCGGCGTACTTCGCCCACCAGTTCGTAGCCGTTCATCACGGGCATGTTCACATCGGTCAGCAGCGCATCGAAAGCACCGGGAGCCCAACGTTGCAGCGCTTCGCGGCCATTGCTGGTAAGGGTGACGCGGCAGCCCAGCTCCTCCAGCTGCTCCTTGAGCAACGCCTGGTTGATGGGGTTGTCCTCGGCCACCAGTACTCGCAGGCCAAGCTTGCCCAGCCGGGCTACACGGGGTGCCTGGCGCGCCTCGCTGCTTCCGCCCTGCTGCGCCAGGCGCAGCGCCTGGGCGATGCCGGCGAGGTGGTAGAGGCTGACCTCCCAGCCCAGCGCGGAAGCCTGCGGCTGCACCCCGCCGTCGGTCAGCGCACGCACCCGCGGACCGCTCCACTGCGGCTCGCCAGCGGCTTCGAGCAGTTCCAGCAGTACCGCACCGGGCGGAACGTCCGGCGGCAGTTCATCCTGGACCAGCGCCGAGCCGCCCCAGCAATCGATCCAGTCGGCCAGGCTCTGCGCCAGCTCCTTCACCGGCGCGCGCACGTAGACCGGCTGCGGCAGCAACGGCTTGCCCTCGGCCAGCGGTTGGGCACGCTCCAGCAGCGGAAGCGCCAGGGTGAAGGTGAAGCTGCTGCCCAGCCCGGTTTCGCTCACCACGCGCAACCGCCCTCCCATGAGCTGGCTCAACCGCGCGCAGATCGACAGGCCCAGGCCGGTTCCGCTGACCGTATGCTCATGGCCGTGGGCCTGGTAGAAAGGCTCGAAGAGACGCTGCTGCTGGGCGTCGGACATGCCGATGCCGGTATCGGTGACCTGCCATTGCAGCGCCGTCTCGCCCTGCTCGCCGATCACCACGCGCAAGCGCAGCACCACGCGGCCGATGTCGGTGAACTTCAGCGCGTTGCTCAGCAGGTTGGCGAGAATCTGCCGGATGCGAGCGGCATCGCCACGCACCAGGCCGGGGACGTTCGAGTCGATGCAGGCGTAGAGCTGCAGCTCCTTGCCCTCGGCCACGCCGGCATCGCCGGCGACCGCGTCCTCGGCCAGCTCCAGCGGGTTGAACTCCACCGCCTCCAGCGCCATCTGCCCGGCCTCGATCTTGGACACGTCGAGGATGTCGCTGATCAATTGCAGCAGGGTCGATGACGAGCGCTGGATGGTCGACAGGTAGTCGCGCTGCTGCAGGGTCAGCTCGGTCAGCCCGAGCAGCTCCAGCGTGCCCAGCACGCCATAGAGCGGCGTGCGGATTTCGTGGCTCATGGTGGCGAGGAACACCGATTTCGCCTCGCTGGCGGCATCCGCCGACAGCTTGGCGTCGGCCAGCATCTGCTGCGCCTGCTTGTGCGCACTGATGTCGTTGAAAGCGCAGAGCACCACGTTCTCGCCGCGGTAGCGGGTCGGCGCGAAGCTGGCGTGCAAGGCACGTCCTTCCACTTCGAAGACCAGCTCGCCATCGCCTCCGCCGATCCTGCCGCTCAGGTCCCAGTCGCGGCTGATGCGCGTGATGGCTTCGGCGTCGCCCAGCCACTGCTCGGCCAGGCGGTTCTGCATCACCACCTGGTGGCTGCCGTGGCGCAGCACGCACAGGGCGACCGGCGCGGTCTGGATCACCGCACGGCTGAAGGCGTCGCTCTCGACTATCTCCAGGTGCGCGCGGCGCGCCGGCCTGATCACCCGCCGCGAGTACCAGCGGATGGCGAACCAGCCGCCGGCCAGGCTGCCGAGGATCAGCGCCAGGCCGCCGAGGAACTGCCACTTGGCATAGCGGAAGAAGCTGGCGTAGCTCAGGCGGTAGAGGGCGGTCCAGCCGCCGTTGAACTCGCTGCGGACCTTGAACACCAGGCCGTCGCCGCTGAAATTCAGGCCGTCCTGGTAGTCCTTCTCGCCGCCGGGGAAGTCGATCAGCACCTGGCCGCCCGGCGAGACCAGTTCCAGCTCGTCGAACACCGGACGGTCGAGCACCTGCTCGAGGTCGTTGATGCGTCCCAGGTCCAGCAGCGACACCGCCACCACGCGGCGGTCCAGGTCCGACTCCCACCACAGCGCGTCGGGCAGGTCGAGGCTGACATAAGCCAGCAGCTCGCGGTTCTCGCCACCGGTATAGGGCTGCGCCTGGGCCCAGTGCACCTGGGTGTCGCTGCGCTTGGGCGAACGTGCTTCCAGTGCCTCGCGCACGCTCTCGATCACCGCCAGGTAGTTGCCCCGCGTCAGCGGCCGCTGCCCGCGGAAGTTGCCGATGGAGGGCACCGCAATGCTGGTGGGCCCGTGCAGGTCAAGCACCATCACCTGGGGCGAGGGGAAGGACGAGGCACTCCAGTAGCTGCTGTAGAAATTCGCCAGCATCACCCCGAAGGAGAAGGTGCCCGGCCGTTCCTGAGGATCGACATGGCGCACCTGATGCGCGAGGGTGAAGGACATGGCGAAGGAGAATTCCCGCCCCTCGTGGATCTCCATGCCGTTCTCGCGGATCAGCAGGCGCCGCTGCAGCGGGATCACGTCGAGGTCCTGGCGCTGGGTGGACTCGTCGCTCTGCAGGGCGATGCGGTTGAGGAAGGCCTCGTGTTCGTGGATATCCCCCACCAGCCGGCTGAAATGGAAGTGCACCTTGTCGCGCTCTTCCTGCACCACCCGCCCCAGCGCCCAGTAGCACGCGCCCACCAGCATCAGGGCGAGGGAAACCGCGCACAGCAGGACGACGTTCAGGCGCAGCGAAGTGCTGGCCAGTTTACGAATCGAGCCGTGGTCATGTTCCTTCATGCAAAGCATCCGGTGTCGCGGGAAAGTGGCGGCGGAGGGCCCGCCGGATACCAGCAGACTGTAGATGTGAGTACGCGATAAGGCGACCCGCCAGCCCCCGGGAGGCCGACGATCGCCCACGCATCCGCGATGTGTCTGCCGTGGATCAATGAGCCATGGCGGAACGCTCCTGGAGCAACTGGCGGGTGAATACCGCGGGCGGCACGGCCTCGGAGAACAGGTAGCCCTGGGCGCAGTCGCAACGCAGCCGGCGCAGCAGGGCCAGCTCGTCCGGGTGCTCGACCCCTTCGGCTATCACCTCCAGCCCCAGTTGCCGGCCCAGCTTGACGATGCTCTCCAGCGCCGCGGCAAGGCCCTCGTCGTCCACGCAACCATGCACCAGCGCGCGGTCGATCTTCAGTTCCGTGAAGGGCGTCGAGACGAGGTTGTACAGCGAGCTGTAGCCCTGGCCGAAATCGTCCTGCGCCAGGCCAAAGCCTTTCATGCGCAGGCGGCAGGTGCCGGCGTAGTAGTTGGCCGGGGTCGCCGTGGTGCTGCATTCGAGCAGCTCGAACACGATGTGCGCCGGCACCCCGCCACGGGCAGCGACGAAGGCGGCGAGACGGTCCGGCAGCTCGGGATCGTCCAGCAGGTGGGTGGGCAGGTTGACCGCCACCGACAGGTGGAATCCCAGCCCGCCCCAGTCGGATTGCGCCTGCAGCGCCTGCTCGAGCACCGCCCAGAGCAACTCCTCATCCAGCCCCGCAGCCGTCAGCGCGGCCATGAAACTTCCCGGCAGCAACACCCCATGGCGAGGGTGTTCCCAGCGCACCAGCGCCTCCGCCGCGACGATGCGCCCATCGATCAGCGAAGCCTTGGGCTGGAACCAGGCGCAGAACTGCCGCTGCGCCAGGGCCTGCTCCAGCTCCTCGCGGGTGGGCGCGGGAATCGCCGGCCCGTGCCGCAGCTCCTCGCGCTCCTGGTGAGAGACAAGCTTCTCCAGCAGGCGGCGGATCACCGGCGCGCGGGCCGGCTTGGCGATCTGTTCCAGCACGGTGATGCCATGGGCCCGGGCCACCATGCAGGCGCTGCCCATCAGCGGACGCGACGCAGAACTCATGATCGCCAGCAGTGGCGGCTGGCTCAGCGTGGCCAGCCGCTGGATCAGCTGCACGCCATCCAGGCCGGGCATCATCAGGTCGCTGACCACCAGGTCGAAACGTTCCTGCGCCAGCCAGCGCAGCGCCTCGGCGCCGTCTTCCGCGGCGCGCAGCTGCATGACGCCCTGCTCGCGGAACAGGTTGAGCAGGTACTCGCGCTGGAAAGGCTGGTCTTCGACGATCAGGATTCGCTGATGTCGCATGGCGGCACCTCCGCGGGCAGGCTGGTCAGGCATTGGCGCAGGGTGCGCAGGTCCACCGGCTTGAGCAGGCAGCGATTCATGCCAGCGGCGAGGCAACGATCGTTTTCCTCATGCATGGCGTTGGCGGTCGCGCCGATGATCGGCCCGCGATAGCCGCGCTGGCGCAGCGCGCGGGCCAGTTCGTAGCCATTGAGATGCGGCATGTTGACGTCGGTGAGCACCGCGTCGAAGGCGTCCGGCTGCCAGCGCGTGAGCGCCTGCCGGCCATCGGTGGCGAGCTCGACGATGCAGCCGAGGGTTTCCAGCTGGTCGCGCAGGATCAACTGGTTGATCGGGTTGTCCTCCACCAGCAGTACGCGCAGGCCGAGGCCGATGTCGGGCAGCGTATCCGCCAGGCGCGCCGCCTCTCCGCTGGCGCAGCCCTTCGAGGTTGTAGCGGCCCACGTGCCAGTCGCAGCCCTCCTGGCGCGGCTGCTCGCCGCCCAGGTCGGTCACCAGCACCCGGCAGCCGCGCCAGGCGGGCAATGGCTTGCGGTCATGGGGATTGAAGCGCAGGTCCACCAGCACGCTGGAGGCATCCTCCTCGACGGGCTGGTCGGCAGCCACCACCTGGGCACGCGCGCCCCAGCGGGTGATCCAGCCGCAGAGGCTCTCGGCCAGCTCGCGCGTCGGCGCATGCACCCACACCATGGAATTGCACAACCGGGGGTCGCTGGAGGAGTGACGATCCACGCAGGGCAACGTCAGGCTGAGGGAGAAGCTGCTGCCCAGGCCGACGTCGCTGACCACCCGCAGCTGCCCGCCCATCAGCTCGGTGAGCCGCTTGCAGATCGACAGGCCCAGGCCGGTTCCGCCCGCCATGCGCGCGTTGCCGGAAACCTGGTAGAAGGCATCGAAGAGCTGCTCCTGCTGGTCCGCGGGAATGCCGATGCCGGTGTCGGCGACCTGCCAGTGCAGCGTGTCATGCCAGCCATCGCCTGGCTCCGAACGGACCCGCAGCACGATGCGTCCGCTGTCGGTGAACTTCACCGCATTGCTCAGCAGGTTGTTGAGGATCTGGCGGATGCGCGTGGCGTCGCCCAGCACCCGCTCGGGCATCAGGCAATCGCAGCAGGCATAGATCTGCAGGCCCTTGGCGCGGGCGGCGGCAGCGTAGGACTGGATACTGTCGAGGGTAAGTTCCAGCGGCGAGAACTCCACCGGTTCCAGGCCCAACTGGCCGACCTCGATCTTGGACACGTCGAGCACGTCGCTGATCAATTGCAGCAGCGTCGAGGACGAGCGCTGGATGGCGCGCAGGTAGCCGGACTGCTGGTGGTCGAGCACGGTGCGGCCAAGCAGTTCCAGGGTGCCGAGCACACCGTAGAGCGGCGTGCGGATTTCATGGCTCATGGTCGCCAGGAACAGCGTCTTGGCCTCGTTGGCGGTATCGGACAGGCGCTTGGCTTCGGCCAGTGCGGCTTCGGTCTGCTTGCGCGCGCTGATGTCGCTGAAGGCGCAGCACAGCACTTCCTCGCCCTTGTAGCGGGTCGGCGTGTAGCTCAGGTAAAGGTGCCGGCCGGTATGGGTTTCGACTTCCTCCGAGCCGCCGGCCTCGCCGCTGCTGAAGCCGCGCTCGAGCCAGCCGTAGGTCCAGTAGCGACGTTCGTCGCCGCTGCCCAGCCATTGCTGGGCGAGGCGGTTCTCCAACATCACCTCGGCGTCGCTGCGCCGCAGTACGCACAGCGCTACCGGCGCGGTCTGGATCATCGCGCGGTGGAACCCCTCGTTCTCCACCAGCGCGTTGAGACGATGCTGCGCCGGGCCGATCAGGCGGCGGTTGATGCGCCGGCACATCGCCCAGACCAGCAGCGAACAGCCCAGCAGGAAGGCCAGCGCGGCGAGCAGCCTGGGCCAGATCGGCAACAGCAGGTCGTACAGGTTGAAGTAGTAGATGAGCGACCAGTCGGAGCTGCCCAGGTGCTTGAGCAGCGCCAGGTGGCTGGGAATCAGGCCAGGGCCGCTGAAGGCGAAGTGGTCGCCTTCCCACAGGTCGCTGAATTGCAGGCCCAGTTGCGGGCTGACCGCGCTGCCGAGGATGGTCCGGTGGTCGCGGTCGAGCAGCAGGAAGCGCCCGGCCTCGGGGGCGCCGAACGCCGCCGAGAGATCGGCGCCGAACATCTCCAGCCCGAGCCAGCCGTTGTCCTGCTCGCTGGTCACGCGGGCGAACAGGTACTGCCGCGCCTGCGGGTCGGTCGGGTCGGCCAGCCAGCGCACCCGGCTCTCCTCCGTCGCCGTGCCGGGATGCCCCAGCGCTTCGAGCACCGAGGGCGGTACCACGGCGTTGAGGGCTGGCGCCCCATACAGGCGGGTGACGAAGCGCTCCGGCGCGGGCGAGACATAGATCAGGTTCAGGCGCTTGGCTTCCATTTCCGCAAGGTCGCCCCCGGAAAGCGCCAGGCTCCAGCTGGAGTCCGGCTCGCCGAGGGTGACATAGACCGGCTCATGGGGCGGCACCGGGGCGCTCAACTGGCGCCAGTGCAGGAGCGGCTCGCGGGCTTTCCAGGTCACGCCGCGGCTGATGTGCTCCAGCAGCGACTCGCGCTGGCCCAGGTAGTTCTGGGCCTCGTACATGGCGGCATTCATCTGCCGGCGCAGTTGCGACACTTCGCTGTTGAAGCTCGCGGCGAGGAACAGGCTCAAGGTGAAGAACAGGCAGGCGATCACCAGCCAGGCCAGCAGACGAAGGAGCTTTCGCGCCGCCTTCGGGGTGGAAAAGGAGGAGTCCTGTCGGCGAAGGAATTGCTTGAGTTTCATGCCCACCAGCGTGGCGAAAAGCTTGCCAGGCGGACATCAGACAAATCTAAAAAGTGGCGAAATGCGCGTTCATTCGCGCAACCTGCTCAGCGCGAACGCGCAGCGGTATAAACCTCCCCGCGCTCGCGTTTACCGACAGCGATGACCAGCACCACCACCTTGTCATCGAAGACTTCGTAAACCAGCCGGTAGCCAGCGGCTGCCAACTTGATCTTGTAGCGGTTCACGGCCCCGTGCAGGCGCGCCGAAGGCACGTGGGGATGGTGCAGACGCTCTTCCAGCTTGCGCAGGAACTGCTCCTTCACCGGCCCCTTGAGCTTCTTCCATTCCTTGAGCGCGGACTGGTTGAAGGCCAGACGGTAGACCGGGTCAGAGGTCGCGGAGCTCATCGAGGGTAACTTCCACTGTCGGTTCATCCTTGCGTCGCTCGGCGATCCGGCCAAGTTGAAGATCGTCAAGCAACTCCATCATCCGCTCGTACTCTTCGGCAGGCACGGCATAGAAAACCGGCTCGTTGCGGTTGAGGATGGCGACCGCATGCCCCATGCCGGCAGCCACGGTGCCCATGGGGTCCTTTTTCAGTTCGGTAATGGAAGCGGTGACATCCGCCAGCATGGAATGGGGCACAGGTTTCTCCAGGCACTCAAAGACGCTTGATTGAGCACCTTTAAAAGCACTCAATCAAGTGCTCTTCGTCACATCAGGAAAGCTCCAGCAGCCCGCTCGCCCGCTGCACCCGCCGTTCCGTCGCCGCCTCCAGCACCTGCCAGCCGCGTCCGGCGCTGGCCAGGGTGAACCATTGGCGCGCACGGGTGATGCCGGTGTAGACCAGTTCGCGGGTAAGGATGGGGTTGAGGCTGTCGGGCAGCAGCAGCGCGGCGTGGGTGAACTCCGAACCCTGGGACTTGTGCACGGTCATGGCGAACACCGTCTCCACCGCCTGCAGGCGGCTGGGCAGGATCCAGCGGATGGCGTCGCTGCCGTCGCCTGCCGGGAAGGCCACGCGCGCCACCCAGCGCAGCGTGCCGTCACCGGCCGCTTGCGGTAGCGCCAGGGTGATGCCGATGTCGCCGTTCATCAGGCCCAGGCCGTAGTCGTTGCGGGTCACCAGCACCGGGCGGCCGGCGAACCAGCCGTGGGCCGAGGGGATCAGCCCCTCGCGCAGCAGCAGTTCGCCGATCAGCAGGTTCAGCCCTTCCACACCCCAGGGCCCGCGACGCAGTGCGCAGAGCAGCTGGAACTGGCCGTGGGCTTCGAGCACCTTGCGCGCCCAGTCATCCAGCGCCGCCTGATCGGCGTCGTCGGCCGGACGCGAAGCGCTGACCACGCGCAGGTAGTGGGCGTAACCGACCGGGCCGAACAGGTCGCCGCCGCGCCCGCCGTCGATCACCAGGTCGCGCAGGCTGCGGGTCTCCCGGGAGTCCACGGCGATGCGCGCGAGGTCTTCGTGCTGCGCCTTCCAGACCTGGCGCAGGGCCGGGATATCGCCGGCGTTGACCGCTTCGGCCAACTGGCCGATGCCGCTTTCGGCACTGAAGCGGTGGCTGTGGCGGAGCATGGCCACCGCCTGGTCGAGATCGCTGCCGGCGGCGTCCAGCAGCGCCGGGTCGATCGCCTCGCCCGTCACCGCTTCCAGCCAGTCGCGGGTGGCCGGACGGTAATGGCCTTCACGGGCGCGGCTACACAGCTCGCCGAGCACCGCGCCGGCTTCCACCGAGGCCAGTTGATCCTTGTCGCCCAGCAGGATAAGCCGTGCGCGCGGCGGCAGCGCGGCGAGCAGCGAGGCCATCATTTCCAGGTCAACCATCGAGGCTTCGTCCACCACCAGCAGCTCCAGCGCCAGCGGGTTGCCGGCGTGGTGGCGGAACTGGCGGCTGTCCGGCCGGCTGCCGAGCAGGCGGTGCAGCGTGGTGACTTCGGTCGGGATCGCCTCGCGTGCGGCCTCGCCATTGGCCAGCCCGGCAAGATCCAGGCGCTGCACCGCGCCGGCGATGGATTCGTTCAGCCGCGCGGCCGCCTTGCCGGTGGGCGCGGCGAGGCGGATGCGCAGCGCTCGCCCGCCCTCCTCCAGCGCCAGGCTTTGCAGCAGGGCCAGCAGCTTCACCACGGTGGTCGTCTTGCCGGTGCCGGGGCCGCCGGTGACGATGCCGAAGGCGTTTCCGGCGACCAGGGCGCAGGCGAGCTTCTGCCAGTCCGCCGGGGCACCTGCTTTTTTCGGGAACAGCGCATCCAGCGCCCGGCGCAGCTGCGCCGCAGGCAACGCAGTCCGCAGTGCATCGCCCTGTTGCAGACGCTGTTCGATACCGGCGCGCACCTCTCGTTCGTACTGCCAGTAGCGGCGCAGGTACAGACGGCGGCCGGACAGCACCAGTGGCGTGTCGCCGGGGCCATCGCCGACCAGGCGCGGGTCGCCGAGCACGGCGCGCCAGGCATCGAGGTCGAAGCCATCCAGCAGCACGCCGGGCAGCTCGGGGGCGTCCTTGGCCGAATCGCCTTCGGGCGGCAGGGACAGGGCAAAGCGGCTGTCGGCGAGGGTCGCCTCAAGGTCGAGACAGACGTGCCCGCGGCCGAGCTGGTGGCTGGCCAGGGCGGCGGCGAGGATCAGCAGCGGATGGGCGTCCGGCGCGCGTTCCACCAGGAAGATCGCGAAGGCGCGGTCCAGCTCGCGCAACCAGCCGCGCTCGGCCCAGCGGCCAATCAGTTCGAGCATTTGGGCGCTGCTGCTCATGCCGGCACCTCCGCGCGGAACAGGCGGTCCAGCTCGTTCATCAGCGCCTTCGGCGGCCGCTCCAGGTACATGCCCTGGGTTGCCGAGCGACTGCCGCGCAGGAACAGGTACATCGCGCCTCCCACGTGGCGGTCGTAGTCGTAATCGGGCAGGCGCGCCTGCAACAGCCGGTGCAGGGCGAACAGGTAGAGCGCGTACTGCAGGTCGTAGCGGTGCTCCAGCAATGCCTCGCGCAGCGCCGTTTGCGTGTACGCCTCGTCGTCGGCGCCCAGCCAGTTGGACTTGTAGTCGGCCACGTAATAACGGCCCTCGTGCTCGAACACCAGGTCGATGAAGCCCTTGAGCATGCCGTTGAGCAGGTTCGCCTGCAGCGCCGGCCGCGCCACGCCGCCCAGAGTGTGGCGGATCACGGCGGCGTCGAGGCGCTGGGTGTCGACGTTGCGGGTGGAGAACCAGAACTCCATTTCCTTCTGGAAGGCGGCCAGCCCGGCCAGGCTGACCGGCGCCGCATCGGGCACGCGGAATTCCGTGCGCAGGTATTGGCCCAGCCAGCCGGTGAGCGGCTCGATCCACTCCTCCCAGCCGCGCACGGCGCAGCGTCGGGCGATCTGGTCGCGCAGTGAGTCTTCGTCGGCATTGAACCCCTCGTCGGCGGCCCACTCCAGCAGACCGTGGAGGAAGCTGCCGGGATTCGCGCCCCGCGGGAAGGCGTGCAGGCTGAAGGGTGCGGGCACGGCTTCCAGCTCGCGCAGCTCTTCCAGGCTGCTTTCCCGCAGCAGGTCCTCATCGGCGCTGATGGGTTCGTCGGCGGCGGGCACGGGGGCGATTTCGCTGTCGTCCTCGCTGGCGCCCACGGCGGTCATGTTCGCCAGCGCCGAATAGCTGGCGATCCACCATTTCTCCGCCACCCGGCGGCGCGGTTCGCGCGCGGCGCCCAGTTCGCCGGCCTGTACGCCGACGAACTGCTCGCTGCCGATCTCCGGCGCCGGTTCCAGGGCAATGATGGTCTGGCCGGCCTGCAGCTCGCCCAGGCGCGCTGTCACGTCCTCGATGGACAGCGCATTGCCGCCGCCCAGCAGGTAGCCCATGGCGCCCTTGTGCAGCTCGGGGTTCCTGCTGTTGCTCATCACCAGCGGCGCCATGCCCAGCCACACGGCGTGGCGCGCACGGGTCAGGGCCACATAGAGCAGGCGCATGTCCTCGCTCAGGCGCTCGTCGTTGGCCAGCTGGAAAGCCGCCTTGGCCAATTCCTTGTCGCGGGCCAGCTCGACCACGCGGGACTCGCCGGACTGGAAGCTCGGCGGCGTACCGCTCTTGCCGTCCAGCTCGCGCCAGGTGCAGATGAAGGGCAGCAGCACCAGCGGGTACTCCAGGCCCTTGGACTTGTGGATGGTCACCACCTTGATCAGGTCGGCGTCGCTTTCCAGGCGCAGGATTTCCTCGCTGGAGGGGCTTTCCAGCTGCTCGGCGAGCACCCGCAGCAGCGCATGCTCGCCGTCCAGTTCCACCGCCTCGCGCTGCAGCCATTCGGCCAGGTGCAGCAGGTTGGTCAGGCTGCGTTCGCCGTCGGTTTCGCGCAGCAGGCGCGCCGGCAGGGCGAAGTCGGCGAGCAGGCGGCGCAGCATCGGCAGCACGCCCTGCTGTTGCCAGAGCACGCGGTAGTCGCGGAAGCGCAGCACCATGTCTTCCCAGAAACGCTCGTCCTGGTTCAGCCGCTCCAGGGTCGCCCAGTCCAGCGCCAGGCTGCGGGTGGCCAGGGCGATGCGCAGCACGCCATCGTCGCCGGGGTCGGCGCAGGCGCGCAGCCAGTGCAGCAGGTCGACGGCTTCGGGGCTGTCGAACACCGAGTCGCGGTCGGACAGGTAGACGCTGGCGAGCCGGCGCTTGGCCAACTCGCTGCGCACGGCTTCGGCTTCGCTGCGGCCACGCACGAGGATGGCGATGTCGGCGGGACGCAGCGCCCGCCATTGGCCATCGGCATCGCGGAAGCCGCTCTGCGCCGAACTCAGCCAGCGCTGGATGGCGCTGGCGCTGCGCGCGGCCATCTCCTGGCGGTACAGCGTGGAGCCACAGACCTGGCCTTCGTTATCCAGTTGCCAGAAGGTCATGGCCGGCGCTTCGCTGCCTTCGAGCAGCAAGGTTTCATCACGGCCGCGGGCCCCCACTTCGAGGAAGGGCACGGGGTTTTCCTGGCCTTCCACGGCGAAGCGGAACGCGCCGCGCCCGTGGGCCTCGGCATAGAGGAAACAGCGGTTGGCCGCGTTGACCATGGCCAGGGTCGAGCGGTAGTTGGTGCCCAGCGTGTAGTGCCGCCCGGCGGTGGCGGCGCGGGCGCGCAGGTAGGTGTGGATGTCGGCGCCGCGGAAGGCGTAGATCGCCTGCTTGGGGTCGCCGATCATGAACAGACCGAGGTTCCTCGGGTTCTCCGAGATGCGGTAGACGCGCTCGAAGATGCGGTACTGCAGCGGGTCGGTGTCCTGGAACTCATCGATCAGCGCCACCGGGAACTGCTCGCGGATACGCTCGGCCAGGCGCTCGCCGCCGCTGCCGGCCAGGGCGCGATCGAGGCGCACCAGCAGGTCGTCGAAGCCCAGTTCGGCGCGCTTCTGCTTCTCCACTTCGAGGTTGTGCCGCACTTCGCCCAGGGCGTGCAGCAGCAGTTGCGGGGCGATTTCCGGGCGCTGCTCGGTGCGTTCGGCCCAGGCGTCGATGGCTTGCAGCGCGGGGTGCTCCGGCACCACGGCCTTGGCTTTCACCTTGATCCGCGTCTGACCGAACCTGGCCAGGTTGTCCGGCGCGTCGGCGCCTTCGCTCCAGGTATCCAGCGCTTCGATCCAGCCGGCGAACACAGCGTCGTCATCCTTGCCGCGATAGCTGTTGCCGTTGAGGTCGCCGCGCAGGTTGCGCAGCAGTTCAGCGACGCCCTGGCGATCCGCCGCCCAGGCTTCACGGGCGCGGGTTTCGGCGGCGGCGAGATCGTCGTAGAACTGGCCGGTGGCCTCCAGCAGTTCGCTGAGCGAGGCGGGCGCCGTCAGCGGCTGGTCGGCGTAGCGGAAGCCGGCTTCCTGCGCCGCCAGCAGCGGTTGCAGGGCGCGGGCCAGCGCTTCCGGGCCGGCGAAGCAATGGCGCACGGCGTTGGCCGCCGCCACGCCCAACGGGTAGAAGTTGCGCCGCCAGTAGTCGCGCACGGCTTCGGCGAGCAGCTCGCTCTGGTCGGCGGCGAGGTCCTGGGTGAACAGGCTGCCGCTGTCGAAGGCGTGCTCGCGCAGCATGCGGTAGCACCAGCTGTGAATGGTCGAGACGGCGGCCTCGTCCATCCATTCAGCGGCCAGGCGCAGCAGGCGCGCGCAGCCGGGCCAGCGCTCGGGAGCGTAGCTGTCGCGCAGCTTCACCAGCAGGCCGTCATGTTTTTCGCCGGGCTCGGCGAAGCAGTGCGCGGCCTCGCCCAGGCGTGCGCGGATGCGCTCGCGCAGCTCCTGGGTCGCGGCCTCGGTGAAGGTCACCACGAGGATTTCCGGCGGGCTCAGCGGCCGGCCGAACGCGGCCTGCTCGCCGCCGTGGTCGAGGACCAGTCGTACATAGAGCAAGGCGATGGTGAAGGTCTTGCCGGTGCCGGCGCTGGCCTCGATCAGCCGGCTGCCGTGCAGCGGGAATTCTAGCGGATTGAGCTCTACAGCACTCATTGTTCGGCCTCCTTGCGCTGCAGGATCGCGAACAGCGGTCCATACAGCTTCTGCGCCCAGGCGGCGAACTCTCCGCTGGCATTGAGCGCAGCGAAGTCCGGGTAGACCCGCGCCAGCGCCGCCGAGGAAGCCGCCTCGCCGCTGAGGTTGAAGCCGCCGTCGTAGCGCTTGGCGGCTTCGCGGGCGGCACGCTCCTCATCCTCTCCGGCGGCCAGCCAGGCGAACGCCGCCTTGCAGGCGACCGGCAGCGGGCGGCTCATGCCCTGGTACCAGGCGTCCATCAGCGCATCCAGTTCGGCGCGCGCTTCCTGTGCCGGCAGCGGCGGGAATTCGAGGGTGCCGGTGAGGCCGACGAGCACGCTGGTCACCGGTTCGCCGCACAGTTGCAAGGCGAGATGGCGCACCCACGGGCGCACCAGTCCATGCCATTTATAGCCCTTGCCTTCGTGCAGCTTGCCGCTGACCAGTTGCAGGCTGGCGAGCTGGCCGTCAGCGTTGCGGCGCAGGCCGCCGAGCCAGTCGGCCAATTCGATGCCGGCGTGCTGGTGGTCGAGTTCACGCTGTTCATCCTCCACCTGCGTCCAGTGCTCCAGCTGCTCGCGGTAGCGCGTCAGCAGGTCGTGCAGCGGGGCTACCAGCGCCTGGGCGGAGAAGTCGCCGAACGCGGCCAGCGGCAGCCGGCCTTCGCGGCGCAGGCGCTGCACCTGGGCGCTCAGTTGCACGGCCAGTTGATCGTCCTGCCAGTGTTGCTCCACCCACGGGCGCAGGCGCTCGCAGAGTTCGAACTGCAGTTGCCAGACGTCCAGGCCGTTCAGCTCGAAGGGTTCTTCATCCTGGCCGGTCAGTTGCTCCTCGCCGAAACGCACCTTGAGGCGCTGCAGGAAGAAGGCGCCGACCGGGTTGGCGAGGAAGTCCGAGAGCACGCGCAGGCCGATGGGTGCATCGAGCAGGGGCGGCGATAACGGCGCATCGTTGGTCTCGCCGTCGTGCTCGCGATGCACGTCGCGCCACTCGCGGGCATAGGTGTAGAGACCGTCGATGCCCTGCCCGGAAGGCGCTTCGAAGTAGGCGCGGCTGAAGGGTTGCAGCGGGTGCTCCAGGGTCAGGCCGTGCACCAGGTCGCCGCCATCGACGCTGCGCCAACCGGCGGCGAGGTGGTCGCGCAACTGGCCGATCAGTACGGACGGCGGCCGCTCGCTGTTGTCGCGGATGCTTCGCCCCACCCAGCTGACGTATAGCTGGCGGCGCGCCGAGAGCAGCGCTTCGAGCAACAGGTAGCGGTCGTCCTCGCGCCGTGAGCGGTCGCCGGGGCGGTAATCGTTGCGCATCAGGTCGAAGTCCAGCGGCGACTGCGGGCGCGGGTAATCGCCGTCGTTCATCCCCAGCAGGCAGACCAGCTGGAAGGGAATCGCGCGCATCGGCATCAGCGTGCAGAAGCTCACCGCGCCAGCGAGGAAGCGCTGGTTCAGGCCGCCGGCATCCAGGCCGCCTAGCCAGGCCTCGCGCACCACCGAGAGCGGCAGCGGGTCGCTGAAGCCGGCATGGCCACAGGTTTCCAGCCAGCCTTCGAGCAGGTTCAGCAGTTGCTGGCGGAGCAGTTCGTCATGGTCGTCGGTGACCCGGAAGAAGTCTTCCAGCAGGCCGCGCAGGCGCTGCACCCAGGTCGCCGCATCGGCCTCCTGGGCAAGCAGGTCGCAGGCTTTTTCCAGCGCGCCGAGCAGCCCGGCCAGCGGGCCGAGGGCGGCGGCGTCGAGGGCGCCGATTTACGCGTAGGGCTGGTTGCCCTGGTAGGCTTAGCCCTCGCCCACCGCGAAGCCGAGCAGCATGCGC
>NZ_JBGLYK010000103.1:0-19292 GCF_047304025.1 Pseudomonas sp. Pseusp97
GCGCAGGCGGCGGCAGCCTCCGGCATTCCCGCCCTGCGCGCGGAGGTCGACCGGGCGGCGCGTATTCTCGAAGCACCGGCCGCACGGCAGATCGAGCGACAGATCTCGCGACTGCTGTCGCTGGAGGAAGTCGAAAGCCTGCTGCGCTCCGATGCCCTGGTCGTGGACGCCTGCCGCAACTGTATCGGTGGGCTGTCGCTGGGCAGCCGCCCGGTGCTGTTCGCCCTGGCCCGAGCGCTGGCCGAAGCCTGGCCGGAAGACGTGGCGCGCAGCGCACTGATCGGCCGGGTATTCCGCACTCGCCGCCCCGACGAGACCCACCGGGCACGTCTGCGGGTGGAAATCGGCCGCTTGCGGCAGTTGCTGGAGCCACTGGCGGGTATCGAGTCGACGCCGCGCGGTTACGCTTTGAACGCCGCCAATCCCGTGGTCCTTGCGCCGCCGCAAGAAGACGCCAACGCTGAAGTGCTGGCCCTGCTCAGCGACGGCCAGGCCTGGTCCAGCTCGGCCCTGGCGCTGGCACTGGATACCAGTCAACGAAGCGTGCAGCGCGCCCTCGAAGCGCTGGCCGAAGCTGGCCGGGTGCAGGCCTTCGGCCAGGCACGGGCGCGGCGCTGGATGCTGCCGCCGGCGCCGGGATTCGCGACGACCTTGTTACTCCCAGCGCCCTTCGGCGTCTGAATAGGCTGAAGGCTCCCCCACAACTGGCAGGGCTACAGAATGACCACTCATTTCAAGCAATCCCCCGCGCAGGTACTGCAGGAGTACGGCCCCTTCCCGGGCGTCGAATCCGTCGCAGGAGTGACCTTCGACGGCCGGCAAGTCTGGATCGCCACCGGCGACAAGCTGAGCAGCCTCGACCCGCAGAGCGGCCAGCTGGGCGCGTCGATCCAGGTTCCGGCCCACGCCGGCACCGCCTTCGATGGCACGCACCTGTACCAGATCGGCGAGAGCATCATCCAGAAGATCGACCCGGCCAGCGGCAAGGTGCTCGCGACCATCCCGGCACCGGGCAATGGCGGCGATTCCGGCATGGCCTGGGCAGAAGGCTCGCTCTGGGTCGGCGAGTACCGCGCACGGAAGATTCATCAGATCGACCCCGAAACGGGTGAAGTCCTGCGCACGATTGATTCAAATCGTTTCGTCACCGGCGTGACCTGGGTTGAAGGCCAACTCTGGCATGCGACCTGGGAGCCGGAAGCGACCTACAGCGAGCTACGCCGTATCGACCCGCAGTCCGGCGCGGTTCTGGAGCAACTGGACCTGCCCGACGGCGTGCATGTCTCTGGCCTGGAGGCCGACGGCGGCGAGCGTTTCTACTGTGGCGGCGGCAACAGCGGCAAGGTCCGCGCGGTACGCCGGCCGCGCTGAACGCCGCGATCTGGGCTAGTGTTGGCACCTCACTGGAGATGGCCGCACTGGCCCGGAGAGCGAGCATGGACTGGCTGGAACACCGTATTCCCCCGCCCCTGGTGGCGTTCATCACCGGCGTTCTGATGTGGCTGGCGGTACGCCCGATAGCGCCGTTGGGCAATCGGCTGTGGCTGGCGCTGCTGGTGGCGCTGTGCGGGGTCGCGGTGTGCCTGGCGGGCGTAGCGTCGTTTCGCCGCGCGCGCACCACGGTCAACCCGCTGAAGCCGGAGTCCGCCTCCGCTCTGGTGGTGTCCGGCATCTACCGGCACACACGCAACCCCATGTACCTGGGCTTCGCCATCGTCCTGCTGGGCTGGTGCGTGTTCCTCGGCTCGGCCCTGACCGTGCTTGGCGTCGCGGCCTTCGTGCTGTACATCGGGCGCTTCCAGATCCGCCCGGAAGAACGCGCCCTGCGCGAGCTGTTCGGCGCGGAGTTCGATGCTTTCTGCACTCGGGTGCGGCGCTGGGTCTGACGCCGTTTCAGACAGGCGCCCGGCAAATCGCCATTGCCTTCTGACAGAAAAGGATGGGATATTTGCAAATGGTAAATATTCGCATCAAGGCCTGCCGTGTCCCCTTCGCTCCTGCTGGTGGAAGACGATTCGCGTCTTCGCCTGGACCTCGAACGTCATTTCTGTCAGCGCGGTTTCGCCGTCACCACCTGCGCCAACGGTGACCAGGGGCTGGTGGCCGTCCACCAGAACGACTTCGACCTGATCCTGCTGGACATCATGCTGCCCGGCGTCGACGGCCTATCCCTGCTGGATACGCTGCGCAGCGCGCGCACCACGCCGGTCATGCTGATGTCCGCCCTGGGCGCGGAGCAGGACCGCATCACCGGTTTCACCCGCGGCGCCGACGACTACCTGCCCAAGCCCTTCAGCCTGGCGGAGCTGGACGCGCGCATCGATGCGCTGCTACGCCGGGCCAGCCTGGATCGAGCCCGCGAAATGCCGCGCACGCAGGGCTCGCTGCAGTTCGACGACGAGCTGCAGGATGTTTCCCGCAACGGCGAACACGCCGGGCTTACGCATTCCGAGTACCGCCTGCTGGCGACGCTGAACGCCCATGCTGGCGAAGCGCTGAGCAAGAGCTTCCTCTACCAGAGCGTGCTGCACCGCGCCTATACACGGCTGGATCGCGGGCTCGATGTGCACGTCTGCAACCTGCGCCGCAAGCTGGCCGCCATCGGCGCGCAGCAGGTGCAGATCCAGGCCGTGCGCGGCCAGGGCTACATCCTGGTGGATGCGGAACGCCACTGATGCGCCGTCACCCGCTGCTGTGGAAGATCGCCGCCCTGCAGGTCGGATTCTGCCTGCTGCTGACCTGGCTGATCTGGACCTGGGGCCTGTCCCTGGAGCGCAGCACCTATTTCCTCGGCAGCGAGGACCGCGATTATCTCGCACGCTACGCCGAACAGGCCGAAAGGGCCTGGGAGCACCAGGGCGCAGAGGGTGTGGAGCGCTTTCGCCAGCAAGTATCCGCCGCCGAGGACACCTGGGTCGCGGTGATCGGCGAACACCTGCAGAGCCTGGGCAGCACGCCGCTGACGGCGGAGGAATCCAGCCACCTGACCTTCATGCGCAAGCTCGACTGGCCGATGAGCCGGCGCCTGCAGGACGAACTGCCCTACGTCAGCATCGAGTTTCCCCGGCATCCCGAGCGCGGCCGGCTGGTCATGCAGTTGCCCGAGCGCCTGCTGCCCGGCGGCCTGACGCCCTGGACGCACCTGTTCAGCCACGGCGTGGTACCCACGCTGCTGGCCGCCCTCCTCGGACTGCTGATCTATCGCCATCTGGTGCTGCCGCTCAATCGCCTGCGCGCCCGTGCCGACGCCCTGCGCGCAGACGACCTGGACAGCGAAGGCCCCGGCACGCCTCTGGCCCACCGCCGCGACGAACTGGGCGAACTGGCGCTGGCCTTCGACCACATGGCCGACCGCCTGCGGCACAGCCTGGCGCAGCAGCGGCTGCTGTTGCGCACGCTGTCCCACGAGTTGCGTACCCCGTTGGCGCGCCTGCGTATTGCCCATGACAGTGACCTGCCGGGCGACCAGCTCAGGCAGCGTCTGGACCGCGAGATCCAGGACATGCAGCGCCTGCTGGAAGACACCCTCGATCTCGCCTGGATGGACACCGAACGCCCGCAGCTGGAGCGCGAGCCGGTGCTGGTGCTGTCGGTCTGGGAAGCGCTGCGCGAGGACGCCTGCTTCGAAAGCGGCTGGGAGCCTGAGCGGCTTCCCTGCTCGCTGGGTACCGAGTGTGTGGTGCAGGTGCACCTGGACAGCTTCGCCCAGGCCATCGAGAACCTGCTGCGCAACGGCATCCGCCACTCCCCGCGCGGCGGCAGCGTGCGCCTGGACGGCTGGCGCGAGGGCGCGTTCTGGCACCTGTGCATCAGCGACGACGGCCCCGGTGTGGCCGAAGCAGACCTCGAACGCATCTTCCAGCCTTACCAGCGCTTGCAACCGTCCGAATCCAGCGGATTCGGCCTCGGTCTGGCCATTGCCCGGCGCGGTGTCGAGCTGGCGGACGGGCGGCTCTGGGCCGAAAACGGCACGGCCGATGGCAAGTCGGGGCTTTGCCTGCACCTGCTGTTGCCGGCCGCGCTCTCGCCGACGAGCAAACCTGGCCAACAAAGCGCCGCAAGTGTTTAGAAAGTTAATGCGCTTTACTGGCAAATAGCATTAATTATCATTTGGCGATCTTTCAGTTGCCGGAGATCACCGATGTCGTCCCGTCCGATGCAGTTCCTTCCGCCCTTCCTGCTGCTTTCCAGCAGCCTGCTGTCCTTCGCCGTACAGGCCGCCGGCACCGATGCCGATGTCGTCGAATTCGACAGCGAGACCATAGTCGCCACGGCGGCCGAGGAAGCCAAGCAGATGCCGGGCGTGTCGATCATCACCGCCGAGGACATCAGGAAGCGCCCGCCGGCCAGCGACCTGTCGCAGATCATCCGCACCATGCCGGGCGTCAACCTGACCGGCAACTCCACCAGCGGCCAGCGCGGCAACAACCGCCAGATCGACATCCGCGGCATGGGCCCGGAAAACACCCTGATCCTGGTGGACGGCAAGCCGGTGTCCAGCCGCAACGCAGTGCGCTACGGCTGGCGCGGCGAGCGTGATTCGCGCGGCGACACCAACTGGGTGCCGGCCGACCAAGTGGAGCGCATCGAGGTCCTGCGCGGCCCGGCGGCGGCGCGCTATGGCAACGGCGCGGCAGGCGGGGTGGTGAACATCATCACCAAGCAGGCGGGCAAGGAAACCCACGGCGACGTCACCGTCTACAGCAACTTCCCGCAGCACAGCGACGAAGGCGCCACCCAGCGCATGACCTTCGGCCTCAACGGCCCACTGACCGACAACCTGAGCTACCGCGTGTACGGCAACGTCGCCAAGACCGACTCGGACGACTGGGACATCAACGCCGGCCACGAATCCAACCGCACCGGCAACCAGGCCGGCACCCTCCCCGCCGGCCGCGAAGGCGTGCGCAACAAGGACGTCAACGGCCTGCTCAGCTGGCACCTGACGCCGGAGCAGACGCTGGACTTCGAGGCCGGCTTCAGCCGCCAGGGCAACATCTACACCGGCGATACGCAGAACACCAACAGCAACGCCAACGTGAAGTCCATGCTCGGTCACGAGACCAACCGCCTGTACCGCGAGAACTACGCGATCACCCACCGCGGCGAGTGGGACTTCGGCAGTTCCATGGCCTACCTGCAGTACGAGAAGACCCGCAACAGCCGCATCAACGAAGGTCTGGCCGGCGGCACCGAGGGCATCTTCAGCAACACCGATTTCTACACCGCCACCCTGCGCGACCTCACCGCCCACGGCGAAGTTAACCTGCCGCTGCACGCCTGGCGCGACCAGACCCTGACCCTGGGCAGCGAGTGGGTGCAGCAGAAGCTCGACGACCCCAGCGCCAACACCCAGACCACCAGCGAAGGCGGCTCGGTGCCGGGGCTGACCAGCACCGACCGCGACACCAGCTCGCAGGCGCAGATCTTCTCGTTGTTCGCCGAGGACAACATCGAGCTGCTCCCCGGCACCATGCTCACCCCGGGCCTGCGCTGGGACCACCACAGCATTGTCGGCGACAACTTCAGCCCGTCGCTGAACCTGTCCCACGCGCTGACCGACAGCGTGACCCTGAAGGCCGGCATCGCCCGCGCCTACAAGGCGCCGAACCTGTACCAGCTCAACCCCGACTACCTGCTCTACAGCCGCGGCCAGGGCTGCTACGGGCAGAGCACCAGCTGCTACCTTCAGGGCAACGAGGACCTCAAGGCGGAAACCAGCGTCAACAAGGAACTGGGCATCGAGTTCCAGAAGGATGGCCTGATCGCCGGCCTGACCTACTTCCGCAACGACTACAAGAACAAGATCGAGTCGGGCCTGTCGCCCATCGATCAGGCCACTGGCGGCACCGGCAGCTACGCCAACGCGGCGATCTACCAGTGGGAGAACGTGCCCAAGGCGCTGGTCGAGGGCCTGGAAGGCACCCTGACCATCCCGCTGATGGAACAGCTGAAGTGGAGCAACAACTTCACCTACATGCTGCAATCGAAGAACAAGGAAACCGGCGACGTGCTCTCGGTCACGCCCAAGTACACCCTGAACTCCATGCTCGACTGGCAGGCCACCGACGCGCTGTCGCTGCAGGCCAGCGTCGCCTGGTACGGCAAGCAGAAGCCGAAGAAGTACGACTACCACGGCGACCGCGTCACCGGCAGCGCCAACAACCAGCTCTCGCCCTACGCCATCGCCGGCCTGAGCGGCACCTACGTGTTCAGCAAAAACCTGAGCTTCACCGCCGGCGTGGACAACGTCTTCGACAAGCGCCTGTTCCGCGAGGGCAACGCCCAGGGCGTGAATGGCATCGAGGGCGCCGGCGCCGCCACCTACAACGAACCGGGTCGCACGCTGTACACCAGCCTCACCGCGTCCTTCTGATTCGCAGAACGAGAAAAGCCTGATGAGAATTCGCCTCCTGGCCCTGGCACTGGCTATCGCCGTGCCAGGGCTGGCACCGCACGCCGCGCCTGCCCCCGACCAGAAAATGGACACCCACCTGCTGCAACGCAGCGACCTGGCCTACCGATTCAGCGAGCTGAAACTGGACTCCGCCGACGGCCAGCGTCACTACCAGCTGTGGATCGCCCGCCCGAACCATCCCGCCCCTGCCACCGGCTACCCGGTGGTGTGGATGCTCGACGGGAACGCCGCCATCGGCGCGCTGGACGAGAAGCTGCTGAGCGAACTGAACGGCGGCAAGGCCCCGCTGCTGGTCGCCGTCGGCTACCAGACGCCGCTGCGCATCGACCGTAGCGGGCGCACCCGCGACTACACCCCGCTCCGCCCGAAGCTGTCCGAGCAGAAGGACCCGCTCACCGGCGATCCCAGCGGCGGCGCCGACGCCTTCCTCGACCTGATGCGCGACCGGATGCTGCCGGCGGTGGCGGCACAGGCGCCCATCGACCGCGCCCAACAGACGCTCTGGGGCCATTCCTACGGCGGCCTGCTGACGCTCCACGCGCTGCTCACCCGACCGCAGCAGTTCAGTTTCTACGCCCCGGCGAGCCCTTCGCTTTGGTGGGGCGACAGCGCCATCCTCAGGGAGCAGGACGGCTTCGCCGCGCGCCTGAACGGGCACTCCGCGCAACTGCTGCTGATGCGCGGCGGCAATGAGCCCTACAGGCCGCGGGAAGGCATTACCCCCAGCGCGCCCCGCGCCGCCCAGCAACTGGTGGAGGACCTGGCCAAAGCGCCTGGCATGCAGGCCCGGTTCCATGCGTTCGACGGCCTGAGCCATGGGCAAACGCTGGACGCTTCGCTGAAGTACCTGTTGCGGCTGCGCTTCGTGGACTGATACGCCAGGACGCACTTGTAGGATGGTGTGGAGCGAAGCGATACCCATCATTCCCAGCGACGAGGCAGCATGGGTATCGCTCCGCTCCACCCATCCTACGTACTCGGCCCTCACCTGTAGGAGCGAGCTTGCTCGCGAACCCGCCCAGCAGTGAACTTGCCGGCAAGCCCGTTCGCGAGCAAGACCAGGCGTCCCCACCGTCCTACGAAGAGCCGCTCAAGTCACACCGATGCGACGATCTGCTCGCGCAACCAGCGATGCGCCGGATCGCGGTGCGAGCGCTCGTCCCAGAGCATCGACATCTCGTATCCCGGCACCTCCACCGGCGCCTCCACCACGCGCAGCGCCGGGTTATCCCGCACCAGCCGCGCCGGCACCATGGCCACCAGGTCGCTGCCGGCCAGCGCCGAGATGACGAAGAGAAAATGCGGCACCGACAGCGCCACCCGCCGGCTCAGGCCGACCGTCGCCAGCGCCTCGTCGGTGACGCCGCTGAAGCCGCCGCCATCGGGCGACACCATCACATGCTCCAACTGGCAGAACTGCGCCAGGCTCGGCTTGCGCCTGAGCCGTGGGTGCCCGGCCCGGCCGGCCAGCACATAGCGCTCGCTGAACAGCGTTCGGCGGCGCATGCCCGGCGGGCTGCCTTCGGTCGTGTGGAAGGCCAGATCGATCTCGCCCTGCTCCGCCTGCCGGGCGATACGCGGCGGCGACAACTCCAGCAAGGCCAGACGCGTGCCCGGCGCGCTGCCGCGAATGGCGCCCAGAGCGGGCAGCAGGATGGTGGATTCGCCGTAGTCGGTGGCAGCGATGCGCCAGGTGTTGTCCGCTTGCGCGGGGTCGAAAGGCGCTGACGGCGCCACCGCCTGCTCCAGCGCTTCCAGGGCGATGCGCAACGGTTCACGCAGCGATTCCGCCCGCGCCGTCGGGCGCATGCCACGCGGCCCGGGCAGCAGCAGCGGGTCGTCGAAGATGTCGCGCAGCTTCGCCAGGTGCACGCTCACCGAGGGCTGCGAGAAGTTCAGCCGCTGGGCCGCGCGGGTCACGTTGTGCTCGGAAAGCAGAACGTCCAGGGTTACCAGCAGGTTGAGGTCGAGCCTGCGAAGATTATTCATTCATATACCTGGAATACCGGATATTCATTTCCACTATACCGGCGGCGACCGCACTCTGCGCACATTCCCCCTCGACGGAGAGCCGCCATGAAAGTACTGATCGTCTACGCCCACCCCGAGCCGCGCTCGCTCAATGGTTCGCTGAAGGATTTCGCCGTGCGCCGCCTGCAGGCCGCCGGCCATGAGGTTCAGGTTTCCGACCTCTACGCGATGAACTGGAAAGCCACGCTGGATGCGTCAGACAGCCTGGACCGTGACCCCGAGGCGCGTTTCGATCCGTCACTGGACTCCAAGCGCGCCTACGCCGCCGGCCGGCAAAGCAGCGACATCGCCGCCGAGCAGGAAAAGCTGCGCTGGGCCGATACGCTGATCCTGCAGTTCCCGCTGTGGTGGTTCAGCATGCCGGCGATCCTCAAGGGCTGGGTCGAACGGGTCTACGCCTACGGCTTCGCCTATGGCGTCGGCGAGCATTCCGATGCCCGCTGGGGCGACCGCTACGGCGAAGGCAACCTGGCCGGCAAGCGCGCCATGCTGGTGGTCACCACCGGTGGTTGGGAGTCGCATTACAGCGCGCGGGGAATCAACGGGCCGATCGATGACCTGCTGTTTCCGATCCACCATGGCGTGCTGTACTACCCCGGCTTCGACGTGCTGCCGCCGTACCTGGTCTACCGCACCAGCCGCGTCGATGCACAGCGCTACGCGCAGATCGAGCGGGAACTGGGTGAGCGCCTGGACAACCTGCAGACCACCGCGCCCATTCCCTTCCGTCGGCAGAACGGCGGCGACTACGACATCCCCGCGCTGACCCTGCGGGAGGAAATCGAGCCGGATGTCCGTGGGTTTTCCGCGCATCTGCAGTGAGCCGCCGTTCGCGAGCAAGCTCGCTCCTACGAAGAGCTCCGGGAAGTCCGGGCAAACCTGCTCGCTCCTACGAAGAGCACCGGAGGTCCGGGCAAACCTGTAGGAGCGAGCTTGCTCGCGAACGGCCCAATGTCAGACCTTCCTCAGGGCCGCACCCGCGGCTCCGCCTCGAAGGCACG
This sequence comes from Pseudomonas sp. Pseusp97, assembly GCF_047304025.1. NCBI lineage: Bacteria > Pseudomonadati > Pseudomonadota > Gammaproteobacteria > Pseudomonadales > Pseudomonadaceae > Pseudomonas > Pseudomonas sp. Pseusp97. The sequence goes on from NZ_JBGLYK010000103.1 coordinate 9,451, forward strand.
GCGCAGCAACTCGACGAACTCCGGCGCAGGCGGGATATCCACGTCGCCGATGCGGCTCACCGGCACCGCCGGCGTCCAGGAATTCATCACCACGGCGCCGGCCAGGCGCGGCAGGTCCTGCTGATCGATGCTCAGCGATGACTGGCGCGCGCCGAGCCTTTCCAGTTGGCGCTGGAGAATGCCCATGGTGGTGCCGGTGAGCATCTTCGCCCGCGGCCAGATCACCGATTCGCCGTCCCAGAAGGCAAGGTTCCAGATGGTCGCCTCGCTGAAGCGGCCCCGGTGGTCGGTGAATACCGCATCGTCGAAACCGGCGGCCACCGCTTCGCGCAGGTACCAGGTCTTGGCGATCTCGCCGACGTGCTTGATCTCCGGCAGCACCCGTTCGTGCCCGGCAATGGCCAGCGACAGTGGGCCCTGCGGCCCATCCGACGGCGGCGCGGTGCGCACCAGCAACTCGGGCCGGTGCTCGGGGCCGGCGACGGTGAATTCCCCGGCAGGCGAGTACACCGTCGCCATCAGCGAAGTACCCGCCGGCGCCTGCTCCAGCGCGGCACGCAAGGCGGCGCGGATTTCCTCGTCGGCGTGGCTCTGCCCGAACAGCCGCTGCGAGGCATTGCGCAGGCGCTCCAGGTGCAGGTCCAGGCCACGGATGCCGCCGTCGCGCACCTGCATGGCGGTGAAGTGCGCATAGCCGGCGAAGGCCAGGGGAGCGAGGTCGTCGGCACTGGCGGGCTGGGCGTTGCGTTGGGTGATATAGGGGTGGATGGCGACGGACATGGCAGTGGCTTCCTCTGCTCGGCTTGCTTCAAGGTGATCTTCAAGGTGAACCAACTATCGGCCTTTGACGAATCCAGGAGAAACGAGTATTTCTCGATGGATCATCAAGCAGGATTTGAAGATCGATGAGCCGTTCCTTTCCCGGCATCCGCTCGCTGCGCACCTTCGAGGCCGCCGGCCGCCACCTGAATTTCACCCGCGCCGCGGAAGAAGTCGGCCTCACGCCGGCGGCGGTCAGCCACCAGATCAAGGAGCTGGAAGACCAGCTCGGCCTCGGACTGTTCGTGCGCACCAGCCGCAGCATCCAGCTGACTCCGGCGGGCGCGCTGCTGCTGGAGGCGGCAGCGGAATCCCTCGGCCTGCTGCACCGCGCCACCGTGCGGGCGCGGCGGTTGGCGCGGACCTCGGAACAGCTGCGGGTCTCGCTCACCGCACGCTTCGCCACCCATTGGCTGTTGCCACGCCTGCCGCAGTTCCGCGCGCTGCATCCGGGACTGAAGCTCAGCTTCGACGTCAGCGACGAACTGCGCGACTTCGCCGTCGACGACATCGACCTCGCCATCCGCTTTGGCAGCGGGCGCTATCCGGGCCTCCTGGCCGAGCGCCTGTTCGACACCCAGATAATTCCGGTGTGCTGCCCCAGCCTGCTGGAAGACGGCCCGCCGCTGCGCGAGCCGCGCGACCTGCAGGCCCATACCCTGTGTCATGTGGTCTGCGAAACCGAAGGCGCGCCCTGGCCGGACTGGTCGCGCTGGATGGCGGCAGCCGGCGTGGAGGACTTCGACGCCAGCGGCTGCGTTACCTTCGAGGACACCAGCCATGTGGTGCAGGCAGTGCTCGAAGGCGGCGCGGTCGGGCTGGCCGACCATGCCATGGTCGCCCGCGAACTGGAGCAGGGCCTGCTGGTGCAGCCTTTCGAGCTGGGCGTGCGGGTTGCCGAGGATTACGCCTACAACCTGGTCTACCCGCAAACCAGCGCCGACGATCCGCGCGTCAAGGCGTTCCGCGAATGGATTCTCGGCGAAATGGCCCTGGGCTGAACGCCGCGGCAGCTTGCAAAGGCCCGGCTTTCCTGCGAAAACCCACGCCCTCGCGGCGCCCCTGCCGCACCTGTATCACCGGAGAATCCCATGAGCAGCGAACTGCAGATCGAAGATATCGTCGTCGGCGACGGCAAGGCCGTGGTCAAGGGCGCCCTCATCACCACCCAGTACAAGGGCACCCTGGAAGACGGCACCGTCTTCGATTCGTCGTACGACAAGGGCCGTCCGTTCCAGTGCGTGATCGGCACCGGCCGGGTGATCAAGGGCTGGGATATCGGCCTGATGGGCATGCAGGTCGGCGGCAAGCGCAGGCTCTTCGTGCCCGCGCACCTGGCCTACGGCGAGCGCCAGGTCGGCGCGCACATCCAGCCCAACTCCAACCTGCTGTTCGAGATCGAACTGCTGGAAGTCCTCACCCGCGACGATTGATGTTCGCCTGAAGGCTCAGGCCGGCGCGGCTTCCACGTTGCGCCGCAGCGCCAGGATCGCAGTCGGCCCCTGGGCCTTGCGGGTGAACCAGAACACCCGGCTCACGCCACGGGTGATCGCCACGTAGGCCAGGCGCAGTTGTTCGTCCTGCTGGGCCTGGTCGTAGCTGCTGGCGAAGAAGCCGCAAGCCGCGTACAGCGCGCTGCGCAGCGGGTGTTTCTCCGGCGGCGCGCAGTCGTCGACGATGATTGCCACTTCCGCCTGCAGGCCCTTGGCGCGGTGGATGGTCATGCCCTTTACCGGCAGCTTGCGGTCCAGCTCACCGAGGATCGCCTGCAGGGTTTCGTTGCGCCGGCTGAGCAGCAACACGGCGGTCTTTTCTCGCGAGCCGCGCGCGGCAACGTGCTCGCACTGCTTGCGGATTTCCTCCAGCAGGAGCGGCAGGCTGTTGCGCGCATCGAAGCGCTGCACCAGCTTCACACCGTGATCGCCCGCCTCGGTCGACTTGAACGCGCGGCAGGTCTTGGCCTGCTTGTTGGCCACGCCCACCAGCACCCGCTCGCCGTCGCGGATCACCGGGTCGATGCTGCGATAGTTGGTTTCCAACAGCAGCACCCGACTCCTGCGCCGGCCCTTGCTGGGGAAATGTCGGTCGAAGTCCATGAACAGTTCGGGCGAGCTGCCGCGCCAGGCGTAAATGGATTGCCAGTCGTCGCCGATGGCCATCAGGCTGACCGCCTCGCCGCGCTTGGCAAGGTCGCGGTGCAGTGCCTGCAGCCACAGCACGATTTGCGGCGAGACGTCCTGGAACTCGTCGATCAGCAGGTGCTGGAACGGCGCCAGGGCCGCGGCAGGCAACTTGCCGTCGCCGAGCTGGTCGGTCAGGCGCTGGAAGGCCAGGTTGAAGGTCAGCAGGCCCTGCTCCTGCAAGGCCGCATCGAAGGCCGCCCAGAACAGCTGCAACGCCTGGATGAACTGGCGCTCACGCGGTGGGCAGGCGAGCTTGTTCGGCTGAAGCTGGTCGATGCGCAGACCGATGCTCTCGATGAAACCGGATTGCGCGTAGAAGGCTTCGAACAGCGGCAGCGCGGTGAACTCGCCGGCGAGCTTGAAGGCATCCAGCGGCGCCTTGCCGATGCGCGGCAGCTTGCCGTCTTCGCCGGCTTCCGGCGGTGGCGGCAACTCCAGCAACTGGTGCACCAGCACGCGGAACGGCGGCTGCTCGGCGTAGCACTGCTGGTAGACCTGCTTGAGCAGCCGCTGCTGCGCCGGGCGCAGGCGGCCCGCGAGCAAGGGGTTGTCCAACTCATCGGCTGGGGTGCGCTCATCCAATTGCTCGAACCAGCGCGGGTTCTTCAGCGCGACCTTTGCCAGCGTGCCCATGGCCGAGTGGAAGGTGCGCACGCACTGCCGCGCCTGCGCCGCATCGAATGGATGGCCCCAGTAGCCCAGCACCTTCACCAATTGCTCGCGCAGTTGTGCGCAGGAAGCGTTGGTGAAGGAAATTACCGTCACCTTCTCGGCGTCGATACTCAGGTGGCAGAGCATGTAGACCACGCGCAATACCAGCGTGGTGGATTTGCCGGAGCCGGCACCGGCGAAGATGCGGGTCAGCGGCTCGGGCGCGAGGATCATCGCCCACTGCTCGTCCGACGGCAGGCTGACTATCCCGTGCGCCGCCGCCTGGGCCACGCGCTGGCGCATGTCGAGGGCGTGCTGCTCATCCGGCGCGCTGGCAGTGCCGTAGATGCCGGCAACGGCCGGTGTGCGCGGGCGTTTGGGCGCAGGCGCGTCGCCGTCCTTTTTGGCCCTGGCAGTACGTTTGGCCGGCGCCCTAGCCTTGCCCTTCGCCTTGCCGCGTGCGCCAGGCTTGGGCTGCGCCGCTTCGCGCTCGGCGCGCAGGTATTCGGTGGTACGGGGGAAATAACGCGCAAGGGCTTCGGCGACCAGCCGCTTGTAGCGTTCGACAGCAGACTCCATGGACCCTACCAGATCATGTACGACGTTGAATCATAAGCGGTTTGCGACAGTGACAGGCAATCCACCCGGCGGTTCCGCAAGCCCCTGGAAAATTGATAACCATTAGCAATTGGATTAGAGTCGGTCTCCCGCATCTCCCGGCCACGCCGCCCCTACGGATGACCCCATGTTCGAACTGGAAAATGTCAGTTTCAGCGTCCCCGGTCGCACCCTTCTGCAACCGCTGAGTCTGCAGCTGGCCGACGGCAGGATGATTGGCCTGATCGGCCACAACGGTTCGGGCAAGTCGACTCTGCTCAAGCTCCTGGCACGCCAGCAGCAGGCCAGCGGCGGCAGCATCCGCCTGGACGGCAAGCCGCTGCAGGACTGGGGTAACCGCGACTTTGCGCGCCGGGTGGCGTACCTGCCGCAGCAACTGCCGCAGACCGACGGCCTGACCGTGCGCGAGCTGGTCGCCTTCGGCCGCTATCCGTGGCATGGCGCGTTGGGCCGCTTCAGCGGCGAGGATCGCAAGCAGATCGACCGCGCGCTGGACCTCACCGACACCCTCGCCTTCGCCGAACGCCCGGTGGACCTGCTCTCCGGCGGCGAACGCCAGCGTGTCTGGCTGGCCATGCTGCTGGCGCAGAACAGCCGCTACCTGCTGCTGGACGAGCCGACTTCGGCGCTGGACATCGCCCACCAGGTGGAAGTGCTCTCCCGCGTGCACGAGCTCAGCCGCGAGCTGGGCCTGGGCGTGCTGGTGGTGCTGCACGACATCAACATGGCGGCGCGCTATTGCGATCACCTGATCGCCCTGCACGGCGGCCGCCTGCTGGCCCAGGGCGCGCCGGCGGAGCTGATGCGCGGAGACACGCTGGAAGACATCTACGGAATTCCCATGGGTGTGTTGAGCAACCCGGTGGATGGGTCGCCGATCAGCTATCTGCGCTGATCGCCCCTGGGGGCGAACCACCCCTGCCGTCCTCCCGACGAGCGCATCTGCAGGATGGGTGGAGCTTGCGATACCCATGCTGCTGCGGGTGCGCGCTATCGATGGGTATCGCTGCGCTCCACGCCATCCTACGTCCGTGCGTCGCCATGATTCCATGGGAGGCAGCCGTGGGGCGGTCACACCACTGCTTTTGTGCCTTGCTGAGTCGACGGAGCCGCTTTTCGTAGGAGCGGACCGTGTCCGCAAATCACCCGCGGCGTACTCCCGGCCCATCGGTAGCAGCGAATTTCCAACGCGGCACCTGGGCGGATAACGCTGGCGCGTTATGCGCCCTACGATGCAGGCAGTCACACCAGCGCTTCGGTGCCATGCGGTTCGCGAGCAAGCTCGCTCCTACGAAAAGCGCTTTGGCGTCGCCCCTGTAGGAGCGAGCTTGCTCGCGAACAAAGCGTCCGCAGACGCGGGCTTCAAAGGTCACTGGGTTCTGGTGGCGGCTCGTCGATCAGCGGGCAGTTGTCGCAATGCCCGATGGTGCCCAGGCGATAGCGGATGCAGCAGGTCCGCCGCTGTCGCCACAGCCCGCTGGCCCGCTGCTCGCAGGTCACCTCGACATACCGGACCGGCTTGTAAAGCGGGTTACGCGTGCCGTCCGGGCGGCGTTCGGTTTCCAGCAGTTCGCGGCCAGGGCCGAGCATCGGGGCCAGCGGCGGCAGCCTGGCCATCTCGCCGATGAACCATTCGAAATAGTTGCCGGCATTGCTCCAGAGCACCCTGGGCGACAGCCGCGCCTCGGTGGCGAGGGCCTGGACGAAGGGTTGCAGGTGGCCTTCCAGCAGGTGAGCGAATCGCTGGAAAGGATCGCCCGGCGGCGCGCAGAACACCCCGCCCTCCCCCGGCAACTTGAACGCCTCGGGAATGCCTTGGGCATCCAGCACCACTTCCACCTCGTCGAATGCCAGCGGCAGCGTGCGGCCGAGCACCAGTGCCGCAGCCACTACCGGCGGGATGAGCCGCACCAGGTACCACTTGGACCACTGGGAAGCCAGCGCGCGGCGGTCGCCATCGGCGTGGAGCGGGTCGAACCGGCGCAGCACACTGTCGAGCCTGTCGCTTTCCAGCAATGCGCGTACCGGGATCGAGGGACGCGGATCATCGCGGGTCACCAGCACCTCGCGGTAGCTGGCGAACTCGCCGAAATACAAGGGCGCCAGGGCTGCGATCACCGGCAACCCTCAGGCACGCAACGAACCGCTGTCAGCACAGGCCGCAACGCTCGAAGAAGGTTTCCCGGCTCTGCACCATCAGCGCGGCGCGCTTGTGCGGGAAGTTGAATTCCTTCTCGCGCCAGAAGCCCAGACGCTGCATGTGGCCGATCATCTTCGCGTTGTCGGCGCGCGGCTCGGCGACGATGCGCTGGGTGCGCGGGTCGTCCAGCAGCAGGTAGTGCACCAGGGCGGTCATCCAGCTTTCCACCTTGTGCGGCCCGCGATGGCTCTCCTCGCCGACCAGCATATGGATGCCGCGGTCGTAGTCGCCCACGTCATAGAATGGCGCGATGCGATCTTCCTTGGCCCAGTAGGCCTCGTAGTAGGCGAAGGGTTCGTCGTCGATGCAGCCGATCAGGGTGATGGTGTGCGGGTCGGCGGCGGCTTTTTCCAGGTAGGTGCGGTGCTGCTCCAGGGTGCCGCCCTCCTGCCAGAACTCCAGCACGCGCGGGCTGTTCTGCCAGCGGCTGAAGCGTTCCAGGTCCAGTTCGATATCCAGGGTGCGCAGGGCAATCCACTGGCCCAGCTTCGCGTCGAAGCGGCGATACACCTCGCCCTGCGGCTTGGGCGCGCGCAGCGGATGGCGACGACCATTGCTCATCCGGTAGACCTGCGGGTAGTTGGCGCTGGACACGCCCTTGTGCCAGGCGGCGGGCAGCTGCCAGAAGGCAGCACGCTCGATCTGCAGGCGGCCGCCGACCTCATCGAGGCTCACCAGGCCCTGCTTGAACGCTTCGACCGGGACGCTGGCGCCGGCGAACTGCACGCGCTCGCTCTGCGCATCGCCAGCGAAGGTCCAGTAGGCCAGCGCCCACAGCGCCTCCACGGTGGGCGCCGAACTCAGCTGCCAGCACTCGCCTTCGCGTTGCGCGCTCAGCAGCGGCTGGCTGTCCAGCAGCAGGGTCAGGCCGTGGGTGCCGTGGTCGGCGCAGAGCTGGCGGCCGTCGGGCAGCGGCAGGGAGAAACTGGGCGTCATGGTGGGTTCCCTTTGGTGAATGCAGCGACCCCGCCCGTATGACGAGCAGGGTCGGCAGAAATTTAGTCGGCCCGGAAAAGGATTCCGGGCCGACGGCTCAGGCGCTTTCGGCAGTCAGCGGACGCGCCGGCTTGTGCGCGGTCTCCTGCGGCGGCAGGTGCTCGAACATCGATGCGGCGATTTCCTGCGCGCGCATCGGCAGCACCGACAGCAGCGTGTCGCTCAGGCCGTGGCTGTCCTGGGTGAAGCCCTGCAGGTAGATGCCGGCGTGCAGGCGTTCGTCGGCCAGGACGCGGTAGTCGCGACCCACTTCGAAATCGCCCAGGTAGTCCTGCAGCGGCGCGAGCAGTTCGCGGTGCGACTTGCGCTCGTAGCCGGTGGCCAGGATCACCGCGTCGTAGCGATGGGTTTCCACCGCGCCGGTGGCGCTGTCGCGCAGGGTCAGCTCGATGCCGTCGGCGTCGGCCTTGGCGGCCTCGACGTTGCGGCGGCAGAGGAAGGCGTGGCGCTCCACGCCGGCCACTTTCTGCCGATAGAAGATGCCGTAGATACGCTCGATCAGGTCCAGGTCCACCACCGAGTAGTTGGTGTTGTGGAACTCCTGGATCAGCTTCTCGCGCTCGGCCTTGGGTTCGTTGAACACCAGGTCGGTATAGCGCGGGGCGAAGATCTCGTTGACGAAGGGGCTGTCGTCGGCCGGCTTGAGCACTGCGGCGCGCAGGACCATATCGACCTTCACCGAAGGGAAGCTGTCGTTCAGGTCGATGAAGGCTTCGGCCGCGCTCTGGCCGCCACCGATCACCGCGATGCGCATCGGCTCGTTCTGGTTGCAGCGCTGCTTGGCGATGCACTCAAGGTAGCGAGCATGGTGGAACACGCGCGGGTCTTCACGCAGGTGGCTGAAGGCCGAGGGGAAGCGTGGCGTGCCGCCGGTGCTCACCACCACGCTGCGCGCCAGGCGGAAGCGCTCGTGGCCGCGGGCGTCGCTGGAGATGACCTTCACCAGTTCGATGCCGTCCGGCCCCTGCACCGGTTCGACACGACTGACCGTCTCGCCGCAGACGCGCTGCTCGGCGAACTGGTCGCTGACCCAGCGCAGGTAGTCGTTGTACTCCATGCGGCACGGGTAGAAGGTGCCCAGGTTGGTGAAGTCGATCAGCCGGCCCATGGCGTGCAGGTAATTGACGAAGCTGTACGGGCTGGTCGGGTTGCGCAGGGTCACCAGGTCCTTGAGGAAGGAAATCTGCAACTCGCTCTGCGCCACCAGGGTGTTGCCGTGCCAGCGGTAGTCGGCCTGCTTGTCGAGGAACAGCGCGTGGTAATGACGACCCTCGCGTCGCGCCTGCTCCTGCAGGGCGATCGCCAGCGCCAGGTTGGAGGGGCCGAAACCGATGCCGAGCACGTCGTAGGTCGGGGTAATCATCTGGGTCATGGTGCCAATGTCCTGTATCGCGATGGCCGTGGGGCATGACGGCGCGGGAGTCGGCGGCTTACTGCCCTGCCCGGAGCGCCCCGCCATCGGGCGGTCGGCGCTCGCTCCTGCGTGTCGCCCATGATTTGCGCTGTCGATAGCGCGTTATCTGGAGAGACGAGACAGGTGTGGCGAAATTTAGAATGATTCTCACTAAGTCATGAAAATTTCAGAATGATGGATGGGGAATAGGACAGGAGAATTCGTGCGCGAGCCGCGTGGGACTAAATCCGGGCGCATGCCCTGCGTCTGTGTAGGTGAATGCGGTTCGCGAGCAAGCTCGCTCCTACAAGAGAGCGCCGAGGCTGAGCCGGACTGTAGGAGCGAGCTTGCTCGCGAACCAGCGTCGACGCCCATGCAACAATGAAATGGCAGCCCTCGTGTCTGACCACCCAGGTTTTGAGCCGCCCGCGACAATGCCTCACTACGTTGACAATGCGCATCCACCTGTACGGGAGCTGCCCAGGCCCTGCGCGATCTCGAAGTGGCTGCACCTCGACCTTGGGCAGCAGAAACGCGCAGCGACCGGTTTCGACCAACTCGCCGAGGCAGTCTTCGTCCACCCCGCCGGGCAACCCATGAAAAACAGTCGAGGCGGCAGGCGCCTACTGACAGCCCGAGTCAGGCTTATTTATAATCACTCGCATCAAAGCGAGAAGAAAGTGTGATATCGGCCGCCATCGGCCTTACCGAGATTCCCGATGACCAGCTCCCCCGCCCCGTTCGACGATGACCGCATCAGCGCTGCAGCTGCGCACTGGTGCGCGCGTCTGCACGACGCAGAGTGCAGTGATGCCGAGCGCGCCGAGTTCGCCCAGTGGCTCGCGCTCGATGCGCGGCACGGGGCGGAATACCAGGCAATGCTGGAGATCTGGCAACTCTCGGAGCTGCTGCCGCGGACACAGCTGACCGCACCAGAACCAGCAGCACCGACGCCCCTGAACGCCCGCCGCCCCCGCAGCAA
>NZ_JBGLYK010000104.1:0-19274 GCF_047304025.1 Pseudomonas sp. Pseusp97
CCTACCCCGGGGCCCCCCAACCCTTAAAAAATCCCTGTCGCCGCCCGTTGCCCCCCTACCGCTCTTGGCGCGCCCCCGGGGGGGGGGGTCCGCTACAACCCCCGCTCCTACGAAGAGCAAATACTCCCGGCGCACCGCGCCACCGAGGACCACCATGCAATTCGCCGATCGTCAGGAAGCCGAAGCCTTCCTCGCCGCCCACCCGGACGTGCGCAGCATCGAACTGTTCATCATCGACTCCAATGGCATCCCGCGCGGCAAGCTGCTGCACCGCGACGAACTGCTGGCGATCTACGACAACGGCCGCCCGCTGCCCAGTTCGATCCTCGCGCTGACCGTACAGGGCGAGGACGTCGAAGGCACCGGGCTGGTCTGGGAAGTGGCCGACGCCGACTGCTGGACCTACCCGCTGCCCGGCAGCCTGACGCTGCAACCCTGGCGCGCCAGCCCCACCGGCCAGCTGCAGGTGAGCATGCACCCGACCCAGGGCCTGCCCGCCACGCCGGCCGATCCGCGCCAGGCGCTGTCCCGCGTGGTCAACCGGCTGAAGGCTGATGGCTTGCACCCGGTGATGGCCGTGGAGCTGGAGTTCTACCTGCTGGACAAGCAGCGCGACGCCCATGGTCGCCCGCAGCCGGCGCTGCAGATGAACGGCATCCGTCCGGAAGCGCCGCAGGTCTATGGCGTCTATGAACTGGAGCAGCTGCAGCCGTTCCTCGATGACCTCTACGCTGCCTGCGAAGTCCAGGGCCTGCCGGTGCGCACGGCGATCTCCGAGTACGCGCCGGGCCAGGTCGAGCTGACGCTGGAACACCGCTTCGACATCATGCAGGCCATCGACGAGGGCGTGCGCTACAAGCGCCTGGTGAAAGGCGTGGCGAACAAGCACGGGCTGCAGGCCTGCTTCATGGCCAAGCCGTTCGGCGACCGCGCCGGTTCCGGCATGCACCTGCACGTCAGCCTCGCCGATGAACAGGGCAACAACCTCTACGCCAGCGAGGACATTCACGGCACCGAGCTGCTGCGCCACTCCATCGGCGGCATGATGGCGCGCCTGCTGGATTCGCTGGCGATCTTCTGCCCGAACGCCAACTCCTTCCGCCGCTTCCAGGCCAACAGCTACGCGCCGCTGGCCAAGAGCTGGGGCGTGAACAACCGCACCGTGTCGTTCCGCGTGCCCGGCGGCCCGGCGAAAAGCCGGCACATCGAGCACCGTATCTGCGGCGCCGACGCCAACCCGTACCTGGCGGCGGCGGCGATCCTCGCGGCCATCCACGAAGGCATCCGCGAGCAGATCGACCCGGGCGCGCCCATAGTCGGCAACGGCTACGAGCAGGCCACCGAGTTCCTGCCCACCGACTGGCTCACCGCGCTGCGCGCACTGGAAGCTTCCACCTGGGCCCGCGAGGCGCTGGGTGAGGAATTCCTCAAGGTGTTCCTGGCGATCAAGTGGGAGGAATACCGCCAGTTCATGGGCGAGGTCGGCGAGCAGGATTGGCGCTGGTATCTGCATCACGCTTGATCGGCGGAAGCGAAACGCTCTTGTAGGAGCGAGCTTGCTCGCGAACAAGCTCCGGCGCGGAGGCGTTCGCGAGCAAGAACTGGGCGTCCCCCTCGCTCCTACAAGGACAGTACCCTCGATGCCTCCGATCGGCTCACCCGCTGACACACGACAGCCTTACGAAAAATTTACCCTGTCAGACTGAAGAATCTGGTCTTTTCTTGGTCTGTAATTGCACGGGGCGCAGACGCGCTTCGTGGTCACCTCGGCGCCGCCGGTACTGCCTGCCGGACGCCGTCCTCTCTCAGGCAGGGAGAACCCGTAGACAATGAGCACTCCCGTCGTACTGATCACCGGCGCCGCCGGTGGCCTCGGAAAAGCCATCGCCAAACGTTTCGCCCAAAGCCACTGGCGCATCGCCGCAACCGACGTGGACAAGGCCGGACTGCATGCGCTCAACGCACAGGTCCCGCTGGACGCCACCGCCGTCGGCGACCTGCGACGCGCCGACAACTGCCACAGCCTGATGTCCGACATCCTTGCCCGCACCGGCCGCCTCGACGCGCTGGTGAACGCCGCCGGCGTCTGGCGCGAAGGCCCGGTGGAAGACTTCAACGAGGACGACTTCGACCTGGTGATGGGCGTGAACCTGAAGGCCGCCTTCTACATGTGCCAGGCGGCAACGCCGTACCTGAAGGAAAACCACGGCTGCATCGTCAACATCTCCAGTGACTCCGGCCGCCAGGCCTATCGCGGCTCGGCAGCCTACTGCGCGAGCAAGGCGGCGCTGACCATGCTCACCCGTACCCTGGCGCTGGAACTGGCCGAGTCGGGCGTGCGGGTCAACGCCATCTCGCCCGCCGACATCGCCACGCCGATGCTCGACTACCAGGCCGAGCGCTACGGCCAGGGCAATCCGGCGGCCTACAAGCTGGCGCTGCTGAGAGATTATCCACAGGGCAAGGTGGCGCGCTTCATTCGTCCCGAGGAAGTCGCCGAACTGGTCTGGTACCTGTGCAAGCCGGAATCCGAAGCCATCACCGGCGCGGACCTGGCCATCGACTTCGGCCTCTCCGCCGGGCGCTGAGCCGGCAGCTAAACGGACGGGCGGCCAGGGGTCGCCCGTTTTCGTTGCGGGGCACGGGTCGAACGGCGGGTATGCCACTGGTGAAGGGTCCACTGGTGCCGGCCGCCAATCGGCGGTATAGAAAAAACTGTGTCGCGCGCCGCGCTCCGGTTGTCCAGAGTAAGGCCCTTTCCTATTCCCCAGACGATTCCGAAGAGAATTCCATGGAACCTGGCAACCACCAGCTCAGCATGACCGTCCTGATGACCCCCGACATGGCCAACTTCTCCGGCAATGTCCACGGAGGCACCCTGCTCAAGTACCTCGACGAGGTCGCCTACGCCTGCGCCAGCCGCTATGCCGGCTACTACGTGGTGACCCTGTCGGTGGACCAGGTGATCTTCCGCCAGCCGATCCACGTCGGCGAACTGGTCACCTTCCTCGCCTCGGTGAACTACACCGGCCGCACTTCCATGGAGATCGGCGTGAAAGTGGTCACCGAGAACATCCGCGAGAAGTCCGTGCGCCACACCAACAGCTGCTTCTTCACCATGGTGGCGCTGGACGACGAGCGCAAACCGATCGAGGTGCCGCAGCTGACTCCCCAGACCAAGGACGAGAAACGTCGTTTCGCCCAGGCCCAGCAGCGTCGGCAGATTCGCCAGGAGCTGGAACAGCGCTACGCCGAGCTTCGCCACGAATGACGGACGTTCACGACATTTCCTGAAAAGAAATCCCTCGTGTCGCGGAAATTTCCTAATGCGTCAACAGGTTACCCTTGCGTGAAAGCAAGGTAGGAATTCATTACTACGCCTAGACTTTTCATACGCGGGTTTGCCCCCGTGACCCACCGTCGAGCGACCCGGTGCTGATGCGCAGTCCGGTCGCTCCCTGAGTGCCCGGAGCCCAGACCATGCATCACACCCCGTTACTGACCACCCTCGCCGTCGGCTTCGTGCTGGCCTTCGTCCTCGGCGCCCTGGCCAACCGCCTGCGCATCTCGCCGCTGGTGGGCTACCTGCTCGCCGGCGTGCTGGCCGGCCCCTTCACCCCCGGTTATGTCGCCGACCAGGCGCTGTCCACGGAGATCGCCGAACTGGGCGTGATCCTGCTGATGTTCGGCGTCGGCCTGCACTTCTCGCTGAAAGACCTGCTGTCGGTCAAAGCCATCGCCATCCCCGGCGCGGTGGTGCAGATCGGCGTCGCCACCCTGCTCGGCCTGGGCCTGGCCTGGATGATGGGCTGGAACTTCGGCGGCGGCCTGGTCTTCGGCCTCGCGCTGTCGGTGGCCAGTACCGTCGTGCTGCTGCGGGCGCTGGAGCAGCGCCAGCTGATCGACACCAAGCGCGGCCGCATCGCCATCGGCTGGCTGATCGTCGAGGACCTCGCCATGGTCCTCACCCTGGTCCTGCTGCCGGCGCTGGCCGGCTCGCTGGGCGGCACCTCCGACGGTGACGACGGCGGCCTGCTGATGCCGATCCTGCTGACCCTGGGCAAGGTCGCCGCCTTCGTCGCGGTGATGATCCTCGGCGGCCGCCGCTTCGTCCCCTGGGTACTGGAGCGCGTGGCCAAGACCGGCTCGCGCGAACTGTTCACCCTGGCCGTGCTGGCCATCGCCCTGGGCATCGCCTACGGCTCGGCGGTGATCTTCGGCGTGTCCTTCGCCCTCGGCGCCTTCTTCGCCGGGATGATCCTCAACGAGTCCGAGCTGAGCCACGAGGCCGCCGAGAACTCGCTGCCGCTGCGCGACGCCTTCGCCGTGCTGTTCTTCGTCTCCGTCGGCATGCTGTTCAACCCGGCCATCCTGATCCACGAGCCGCTGCCGGTGCTGGCGACCTTCCTGGTGATCGTCTTCGGCAAGTCGGTCGCGGCCTATGTCATCGTGCGGATGTTCGGCCACCCCAACAGCACCGCGCTGACTATCGCCGCGAGCCTCGCGCAGATCGGCGAGTTCTCCTTCATCCTGGTCGGCCTGGGCGTGACCCTGAACCTGCTGCCCGAAGCCGGTCGTGACCTGGTGCTGGCCGGCGCGATCCTGTCGATCCTGGTCAACCCGCTGCTGTTCATCGCCATCGACCGCCTGCAGGCGCGCCAGGCGCAGAAGGCCGAAGCCGACCCGGGTGTGGTCCAGGTGGAGGCGCAGGACCTGCCGCCGCCGGTGCTGGAGCAGAACCACGCGATCCTCATCGGCCACGGCCGCGTCGGCGCGCTGGTCAGCGAGCGCCTGCGCAAGGACAAGGTTCCGGTGGTGGTCATCGAGGACAAGCGCGAGAAGGCCGCCGAGCTGCGCGAGCACGGTCTCTGCGTAGTGGTCGGTAACGCCGCCAATCCCGAGGTGCTGAACCAGGCCAATATCACCTCGGCGCGCTGGCTGCTGATCGCCATCCCCAACGGCTTCGAGGCCGGGACGATTTCCAGCCACGCGCGAGCGATCAACCCGAACCTGGACATCATCGCCCGTGCCCACTTCGACGCCGAGGTGGATTACCTGGAGCAGAACGGCGCCAACCTGGTGATCATGGGCGAGCGCGAGATCGCCCGCGGAATGGTCGAGCGGGTCGAACGCGAGGACGTCGCCGCGGCACCGGGCGACGACCACCTGCCGCAGTCGGCCTGACGCCATGCTGCGCCGGCTCTACGACTGGACCATGCGCCTGGCGGGGCACCCGCGGGCGGAGCTGGCGCTGGGCGGGGTGACCTTCGCCGAGAGTTCGTTCTTCCCCATCCCCCCGGACGCGCTCCTGGTGCCCATGGTCCTGGCCAACCGGGCCAAGGCCTGGCGCTACGCAACGATCTGCATCGTCAGCTCGGTGCTGGGCGGCATTGCCGGCTACTTCATCGGCCTGCTGCTGTTCGAGACGGTGGGGCAGGCGATCCTGGCCTTCTATGGCCTGCAGGAAAACTTCGCCGAAGTCGCCGAGCGCTACAACGAACTCGGCTGGCTGATGGTGCTGCTGGGCGGCGGCTTCACCCCGCTGCCGTACAAGCTGATCACCCTCACCAGCGGAGTGACCCAGCTCGACCTGGTGTTGTTCATCGCGCTGAGCGTGGTGGCGCGCACCCTGCGCTTCGCCGCCACCTGCGCCCTGCTGTTCTGGGCGGGACCTGCGCTACGCGAGGCCATCGAGAAACGCCTGGGCCTGGCGTTCGGCCTGCTCACCGCGATGGTGGTGGGCGGGTTGCTGCTGGGCAAGTACATGCTCTGAAGCGGCAGCTCTTTGTAGGAGCGAGCTTGCTCGCGAACAGATCAGCCGGCAGCTCCGGTGCTGGTCCGTTCGCGAGCAAGCTCGCTCCTACAGGCCAGGTTTCCGCGCTAGGGCGAACCCTCACCCCAGCCCTCTCCCACAGGGAGAGGGGGCCGTTCGGCGGGCTGTGGAAATCTCGGAGTCAGCCGGCGAGCTTCAATGTGCCCATCCGCTCAGGACAGTCCCCTCTCCCTTCAGGGAGAGGGTCAGGGAGAGGGGCCCCGCCCAGCGCAGGATTCCCCAGGAACCCCGTTCAGATCACGCGAGCTTCACCGCCTCGAACTTCACCCGCGGGTGGGCGATGCGGTCCTGGGCGCGTACCAGTTCCAGCTCGTAGCTGCCGCAGGCCTGGGTTTCCAGCAGCACTTCGTGCACGGCGGCGGCGCAGAATTCGAAGGCCGTACGCAGGTCATCGCCCAGCAGCAGGCGGGCGAGGAACAGCCCTGAAGTCAGGTCGCCCACGCCCACCGGCTGGCGCGGGAAGGCCAGCAGCGGGCGGCGCAGGTGCCAGGTCTCATCAAGGGTCACCAGCAGCATCTCGAAGGCATCCGCCGGCTTGCCCGGGTAGTTCAGGTGCTTCACCAGGATCGCCTTCGGGCCGCGCACCAGCAGGCCGCGGGCCATCGCCGCGCAGTCTTCCAGGGAAGTCGGCTGGCGGTCGCAGAAGCTGTCCAGCTCCAGCTGGTTCGGGCACAGGTAGTCGGCCACGGCGGCGGCTTCGTGGAGCAGGAACTCGCTGACTTCCGGGGCGACGATGCAGCCCTTCTCCGGATGGCCCATCACCGGGTCGCACAGGTATACCGCGCGCGGGTTCACCTCGCGGATGCGCTTCACCACCTCGAGGATCGAGCGCCCCTGCGCCGCGCTGCCCAGGTAGCCCGAGAGCACCGCGTCGCAGTTGCCCAGTTCGCCAATGGCGGCGATGCCGTCCACCAGCGCGGGAATCTGCTCCGGCGGCAGCACCTGGCCGGTCCAGTGGCCATACTGGGTATGGTTGGAGAACTGCACGGTGTTCAGCGGCCAGACGTTCACCCCGACGCGTCGCATGGGGAACTCGGCAGCGCTGTTGCCGGCGTGGCCGAAGACGACTTGGGACTGGATGGCGAGAACGTGGGGAGTGCGCGGCATAACGGTGTCCTGCTACAGAATGGGGCAGTATGGGGCGCAATTCACAGGCTGTGAACATCCGGCTCTCGCCGCCCGGCGGCGGAGTGAGTAAGCTGGTGCGCCGATTCCGAGGAAGCAGAAGTGGACCTGGGCAATCTTTTCATCTTCATGCTGGTTGTCGCGGGCGCCGCGTGGTGGTGGCGTGCCCATGGCATCCGCGAGCGTGCCCTGGTGCTGGCCAAGCAGCACTGCGCGCGCGAGGGCGTAGAGCTGCTCGATGAGGCCATGGCCCTGCAGCGCTTCCGCTTCCAGCGCGACGGCCGGGGCAACCTGCGCCTGGCCCGCGAATACGCCTTCGAGTTCACCGCCACCGGGCAGGAACGCTACGCCGGCACCATCGCCATGTTCGGCCAGCACCTGGGCCGCATCGAGCTGGCACCTTTCCGCATGGAGCCCGAGCAGCGCGCTCCGCTTTCCCCGGTCGCAACCTTCCATCCCGCTGCCGCCCCGGTGGAGGAGGAAATCATCGACGCGGTTTTCCACGATACTCCACCGCCGCCACGCCCCCGCGGCGAAGTGGTGCGCCTGGACGAGTGGCGCCGCGCGCATCAGGGCAAGAAGGTGGGCGACTGAGCGCGATCAGCTCGGTTCGTCTTCTCTGCGTTCACGCAGCTCGACGACTCGCGCCAGCACCTGGCGCAGGTGCGCATTCATCAGGGCGCCGACAGTCCGACCGAGGAACCAGCACCGCCAGCGATAAAGGAAGAACGCGCGGCGTTGCTGATTGCGCCGGCATTTCTCGAACAGCCAGTCGGCATCGAAGCCGGTCCACTCTCCCGCTGTCGCCAGGGCGTTCGGGTAGACCACCGGGACCACCTCCAGGCGATAGATGGCTTCCAGTTCGCCCAGGGGAAAGTCGCTGACCGCCAGGGTGCGGGCAATGTAGTTGATGTCAAGCTCGGTCGTCTCGGTATCCAGCCACAGCTCGGACAGCGCCAGCCAGACGGACTCGCGGGCCGGGTCGTTCATTCGTGGCCCAGCAGGAAGCGCGACACGCGCGCGGCGCTGTCTTCGGGGAATTCCTGCATGAAGCAGTGGCCGCCATCGACACACTGGCCGCTCACCACCTTGTTCACTGCACACCAGCGCGCCACCGACTTGGGCACGAACGGGTAAGTGCGCTCGCCGAACAGCACCTGGGTCGGCGTCACCACCTTGCTCAGCGACGGCCACAGGCGCTTGGGGAAGGAACTGAAGATTTCCGCCTCGCGGCTGGGTCGGCACTTCAGCTCGACGCCCGCATCGGTGCGCTTCATCGCGTGCTCGACATAGGCCCACAGCGCCGCATCGGTCCAACCCTTGAAGATGCCGCGGCCGTGCAGCCCGGCGTAGGCCGCCTCGCGGTCGGGCCACTGGCTGCGCCGCGAGCGCGCCTTCTGCACCATGGTGCGGCGCTTGTGCAGGCCGAGCACTTCGGAGAGCGCCATCACGCCGATCATCGCCGGGGTGAACAGCACCGGGTCGAGCAGCACGGCGCGGCGGAACAACTCGGGATGGCGGCCGAGGATCAGGCTGGTGAGCACCCCGCCGAAGCTGTGCCCGGCGGCGTAATGCGGCACGTCGCCGAACACCTTGCTGCCGGCCTGGAAGGCTTCCACCGCCATCTCGGCGTTGCGGTTCCAGCCGTGGAAGCGCCCGCCGTGGTCGCTGTCGCCATGACCCTGCACGTCGCACAGCCAGAGGTCGAAATCCTCCGCCAGGACCTTCAGCATCGGCTCGTAGGCGCGGCCGCAGAAGCCGTTGCCATGCAGGAAGTGCAGCAGCGGCTTGCCACTGGGCTCGCTGCGCCAGCCGCGCAGGGTGAAACCGGCGGACCCTTCGTGGGTCCAGGACGACAACTGCATCGAAACTCTCCAACGGGATGCCGGCAGTGTAGCGAGGCGGCGGGGCGCCGGACCAGCCAGAAGACGTGCTATTGTCGCCGACCATTGGTCGAACCCCGTCGAACATGTCGCCTGCCCGCCCCCTTCGCCTGCTGCTGATCTGCCTGCTCCTGCTGGCCGGGCTGGTGCTGTCGGTGTTCTGGGCCGGCGAGAAGGCGCGGCACCGCGCGCTGCTGGCCGAGGCGGAAGCCGCCCATGAGCAACTGGGCCTCTACGCCAACTCACTGCATACCCTGATCGAGCGCTTCCGCAGCCTCCCCGCCGTGCTCGCGCTGGACCCGGAACTGCGCGCGGCCATGCGCGGCCCGGTGAGCGGCGAGCTGCAGCACCGGCTCAACCTCAAGCTGCAGGAAATCAACGGCGCGGCGCGTTCCTCGACCCTGGAACTGCTGGACCACACCGGCCTCGCCGTGGCCGCCAGCAACTGGAACCTGCCGGTCAGCTACGTCGGCCACAACTACGGCTTCCGCCCCTACTTCCGCCAGACCATCGCCCAGGGCGCCGGGCGCTTCTACGCGGTCGGCGTGACCAGCGGGATTCCCGGTTACTTTCTGTCCAACGCCCTGCGCGACGACGACGGCCGCTTCCTCGGCGCCATCGTGGTCAAGCTGGAATTCCCCGACCTGGAGCGTCAGTGGAGCCAGACCCCGGACGTGGTGCTGGTGAGCGACAGCAAGGGCGTGGTGTTCCTGGCCAACCACCCGCGCTGGCGCTACCGCGAACTGCAACCGCTGGACGCCGTGGCCCGCGCCGAGATGGCCGACACCCGCCAGTACCACAAGCAGCCGCTCAGCGCGCTGCCGCACCGGACGCTGGAAAGCCTCGGCGAACAGGCGCGCATGGTTCGCGTCGACGGCCAGGACATCAGCGGCGACTACCTCTGGCAATCGGTCAGCCTGCCGGAGGACGAGTGGACCCTGCACCTGCTGCGCAACCCGCATGGCGTGCAGTCCGACGTCACCAGCGCGCGGCTGGCCGCTGCCGGTGCGTGGCTGGCGCTGGTGTTCCTCGTGCTCTGGCTGCAGCAGCGCCGCCGCCTGGCGCGCCTGCGCCAGCGCAACCAGGAAGAGCTCGAGCGTCTGGTGGAGCAGCGCACCGCCGCCCTGCGCACCGCCCAGGATGGCCTGGTACAGGCCGCCAAGCTGGCCGCGCTGGGGCAGATGTCCGCCGCCCTGGCCCATGAGATCAACCAGCCGCTCACCGCCCAGCGCATGCAACTGGCCAGCGTGCGCCTGCTGCTCGACGCTGGCCGCCAGGACGACGCCCGCGCCGCGCTGGTGCGGGTCGATGAACTGCTCGAACGCATGGCCGCGCTCACCGGCCACCTGAAGACCTTCGCCCGCAAGACGCCCGGAGGCCTGCGCGAACGCATCGAACTGGGCCACGTGATCGAACAGGCGCTGCAACTGCTCGCCGTGCGCATCCGCGCCGAGGGCGTGGAGATCAGCCAGGAGCTGGCAT
This sequence comes from Pseudomonas sp. Pseusp97, assembly GCF_047304025.1. Classification (NCBI taxonomy): domain Bacteria; kingdom Pseudomonadati; phylum Pseudomonadota; class Gammaproteobacteria; order Pseudomonadales; family Pseudomonadaceae; genus Pseudomonas; species Pseudomonas sp. Pseusp97. Next base: position 10,324 of record NZ_JBGLYK010000104.1, read on the forward strand.
TGCCCGCCTGGGTGCTGGGCGACGCGATCCGCCTGGAGCAGGTGCTGGTCAACCTGATCCGCAACGCCCTCGACGCGGTGGCCGCCAGCGACCAGCCGCAGATACGCCTGAGCCTGCGCCGCGACGGTGAGCACTGGTGCCTGGAAGTCGCCGACAATGGACCCGGCATCGAAGAGACCCATCTGGCCAGCGTCTTCGACCCCTTCTTCACCACCAAGCCGGTGGGCGAAGGACTGGGCCTGGGGCTGGCGGTATCCTATGGCATCGTCCACGAACTCGGCGGGAGCCTCGGCGCCGCCAACCAGCCCTCCGGCGGCGCGGTGTTCCGCCTGAGCCTGCCGGCCGCCAGCGAAGAAACAAGACCATGAGCGAGACCATCCTCTTCGTCGACGACGAAGCCGCCATCCGTGACGCCGTGCAGCAATGGCTGCAACTTTCCGGCTTCGAAGTGCGCCTGTGCGGCAGCGCCGACGAATGCCTGAAAAGCGTCTCCCGCGAGCTGCCCGGCGTGGTCATCAGCGATGTGCGCATGCCCGGCACCGATGGCCTCGCGCTGCTCGAACGCCTGCAGCAGATCGACCGCGACCTGCCGGTGATCATGGTTACCGGCCACGGCGACGTGCCCATGGCGGTGCAGGCGATGCGCCAGGGCGCCTACGATTTCATCGAGAAACCCTTCACCCCCGAACGTCTGCTCGACAGCCTGCGCCGCGCCCTGGAAAAACGCCGGCTGGTGCAGGAGAACCGCCAGCTGCGCGAACAGGCGGCGCTCAAGGACCAGATCGAATCGCGCCTGCTCGGCGTCTCGCGGCCCATGGAAACCCTGCGCCGACAGATCATGGCGTTGGCCGGCACGCCGGTGAACGTGCTCATCCGTGGGGACACCGGCAGCGGCAAGGAACTGGTTGCGCGCTGCCTGCACGACTTCGGCCCGCGCGCCGGCAAGCCCTTCGTCGCGCTGAACTGCGCGGCGATTCCCGAGCAGCTGTTCGAGACCGAACTATTCGGCCACGAAAGCGGCGCCTTCACCGGCGCCCAGGGCAAGCGCATCGGCAAGCTGGAACACTCCAATGGCGGCAGCCTGTTCCTCGATGAGATCGAGAGCATGCCGCTGGCCCAGCAGGTGAAGCTGCTGCGCGTGCTGCAGGAGCAGCAGCTGGAGCGCCTGGGCTCGAACCAGAGCATCAAGGTGGACCTGCGGGTAATCGCCGCGACCAAGCCGGACCTGCTCGAAGAAGCCCGTGCCGGGCGCTTCCGCGAGGACCTGGTGTACCGCCTGAACGTCGCCGAGCTGCGCCTGCCGCCGCTACGCGAACGTCGCGAGGATATTCCGCTGCTGTTCGAGCACTACGCCATGCTGGCCAGCGAGAAGTTCGGCCGCGAAGCCGCGCCGCTCTCCGCCACGGAGCTGGCCCGCCTGCTCGCCCACGACTGGCCGGGCAACGTGCGCGAGCTGGCCAACGCCGCCGAGCGTCACGTACTCGGCCTGGACCGCGCCGAACTGCCCATCGAGCCCGCCGGCAACGGCTTGTTCGAACGCATGGAAGCCTACGAGGCGCAGTGCATCCGCCAGGCGCTGGGCCAGTGCAAGGGCGACATCAAGGCGGTGATGGAACTGCTCGGCCTGCCGCGCCGCACCCTCAACGAGAAGATGCAGCGCCACGGGCTGAGCCGCGGGGATTACCTGGGCGAAGATTGAGCCAGCTGCTCGGCGAAGAACCAGCCTGTGCACCAGCGCGCCAGCGGCCAGAGCAGCGCCAGCAGCAGGATCGCCGGCGGCGGCAGGTAGAGCGGCAGGCTGCTGGAGTTCAGCGAGCTGTAGGCGGCGAACGCCACCAGGATCGAAACCAGCACGATCGCCACCGCCCACATCACCAGCAGGACCACTGCGCACGCCAGCACCCGGCCGGCGGCAAAGCGCGAGACCTGCGCCGGCAGGCGCGTTTGCACAGCCGCCATGACAATGGCGAATGGCAGCGCACAACTCGACAGCAGAAAGACCGACTGCCAGCCGTCCCCGCCGCTGTAGAGGTAGAACACTCCGTAGCCGAGCGCAGCGAGCAGCTTGTAGGTCAATGCGCTGAAGGCAAGCGCCACGCCCAACGCCACCTGCCAGGACGGCAGGGCGAAGCCTTGCCCCGGCGCCAGGCGCTCGGAGCGCGAGCGTCCCAGCAGCAGCACCAGCCACAGTGGCAGCAGGCAACCCAGGGTCAGGTTGATCAGCGAGTTGGCCTGGCCGTAGAGAATCATCCAGAGGGTCCGGGTGTCCTGCTCGAACGCCCACTGATAGAACGACAGGCTCAGGTAGGACACCACCGTGCTCACGACCAGGGTGGCAATCAGGTAGGCCACGCCAAAGCCCGCCAGCAGCCCGGCCTGCGGCTGGAAGCGCACGATGCCATGGCGTTCGCGCAGGTAGTGCACCAGCAGCAGGACCGCTGCGGCATAAAGGACCAGTCCGCCCAGCCAGTTCGCCAGCATCGCGGGCAGGTACTGCGGCAGGCGCTCGCGGTAGCTGCCCAGGTCTCCGATCCACTGCACGGCATTGCTGCCGAAGAATACCAACGCTGCCGCGACTATCATCGCGGCGACGAACAGCAGGGGCTGCTTGCCAGCCGAACTCGCAACAGCAGCGGGCGCAGTGAGGGGCGCATGGGGTGTCGCGAAGGGATTGTCAGTGGTCATCTCGGCATCCTTGTCGAATCCGGCCTGCGGCGCGAACTCCGCCCAGCCTACCACCGCTTTCCCTGCGGCATAAAAAAAGGCCGCTGAAAGCAGCGGCCTTGAGACGGACGTCGATCTGGAGCAATCAAGAATCGACGTCGGGAAGCTTGCCGGCGGTGAGGCCGGTAACGGCGTCGCTCGAAAGCCGCGCTGTTGGGTCAAGTATATTGACCGAACGGCCAGGGATACAGAGCGCTGCCAGGGAAAGACTGTTGCAGCTTTTGTAAAAGTCGCAGTCCAGCGCCAAAAAAGCCCAGGCAAAAAAACGCCGCATGTCTTATGCGGCGCAAGGTGTTGAGAAGCCCGGCTCACGCTCCGGGCCTCCCGGGGGAAGCGGCCGATCAGGAATCGGCGTTGCTGCCAGCGGCGGCCTTGGCGGTCTGCTCGGCGGACGGCGCCTGCTGCTGGGCAATCACTGCTTCGTTGGCCTTGACCAGCTTGTTGGTCATCAGGCGCGATTCTTCGGCAAAGCTCAGCTGGGTGAAGGACAGCGAGCAGACGGACAGCAGGGCAGCGACATAAAGCGAACGGGACATGATGGTGATCCTTTCTGAACACCCGGTTGGTCGGGGTTGTTGAAAGGTTACGGCGCAACAGTGGGTAGAAAAATAGCTAGCTAACCAACAAAGCATTGCCTAAAAAGCAACAATCCGCGCAGATCCTCGGGAAACTCCGATATAGAGCGGCTGCGACGATCCGCCACGCTGGCCGGAAGATATCAGCGCGACTCAAGCCCAGTTGACGGGATCGTTGAGCGCTGCTTCGTCTTCCTCGAAGACCCGCGGCAGCTCCGCCTTGAGGAATTCCACCCAGGTGCGGATCTTCGCGTCGAGGAAGCGCCGCGACGGGTACAGCGCATAGATCTGCCGCACATGCAGGCTGTGCCGGGGCAGCACGCGCACCAGCGAACGGCGGCGCAACGCGGGCGCGGCGACGTAGCTGGGCAGCAGGCAGATGCCCATGCCGGCGGCGGCAGCGCCGGTCAGCGCTTCGGCGACATTGACCATGAAGGTGTCGCGCGGGCGGATCACGCTTTCCTCGTTGCCCTCCTCGAAGGCCCAGCCCTCCGGGAAGGTCGGGTCCTGCAGGCGCAGGCACTGGTGCTGGTGCAGGTCGGCGACACTGGTCGGGGTGCCGCGCCGCTTGAGGTATTCGGGGCTGGCGCAGAGCACGCTGTAGATGGTGCCCAGGGTCTGGGCGACGAACTCGGAGTCCGGCAACTCGCGGTCGCGGGTGATCACCACGTCCTGGCCTTCCTCGAGGATGTCCGGCTGGCGCTGGGCCAGGGTCAGCTCGATGTAGACCTCGGGAAAGGACTCGCAGTAGCGCGAGATCAGCGGAATCAGGTGCTGCTGGCCCAACCCGGTCAGCGAGTGCACGCGCAGGCGACCGCGCGGATTGAGGTGCGCGCCGCTGGCTTCGGCCTGGGCTTCGTCGACATCGGCGAGGATTTCCCGGCAGCGCTGCAGGTAGCGCTCACCGGTTTCGGTCAGCGCCAGGCGCCTTGTAGTCCGGTGCAGCAGGCGAGCTTCGAGTTGGGATTCGAGGTCGGAAACGACACGCGAGACCTGGGCGGTGGATAACCCCAGGGCATTGGCGGCGGCGGTGAAGCTGCCGGCATCCACCACCCGGACGAATGCCCGCATCGCGTGAAGTACGTCCATGCTTCCCCCTGCCTGTTGATCTTGTTGTAGGCGCCTGTAGGAGACGACAACCATTGTTGTCCGCGCCGCAAAACTGAATCGCAGTATAGGGTCGTTTTTTGCCGATTGTTACCACGTATAGTGCCGGACAAGTCGCTGCAGCAACGTTGGGCATACCAGGCTCATCGTACGGCCGCCGATACACCAATCGACGGCCCTCTCCCCCGCGCATATCCGCTGCAGCGACTGACCCTTTCTCCAGGGGCGGCCATCTGCGGATGGCCGCCCTTTTTCGTTTCTGGCCGCAGCACCGAGGCGATCCTGATTATGTAGGAGCGAGCTTGCTCGCGAACCCCCTTCACTCCGGAGTCGCCGGGAATCTGTTCGCGAGCAAGCTCGCTCCTACGAAGAGCAGAAGCGCTCAGCGCGGCAGCGGGTAGAGGCGCTCGTCGAACTGATCCAGGCGCACGAATTCCAGCGGCTGGTCGTTCTCCAGGTTCTGCAGGCGGTCCTGGTACTGGCGCAGGAAGTCCACCCGCGCCTCGTTGCTGATGTAGGGCACGTGCCAGGCGACGAAGGGCGGCAGCACGCTCATGCCGGTGTAGGCCAGGGTGCCGCGCAGGATCGGCCGCAGCATGTCTTCCAGCGGGCCGTGGATGGCGCCTTCGCCGAACATGTGGTCGCGCCCGCCGAGGGTCACGGTCACCAGCGCCTTCTTGCCGGCCAGGCCGCCCTGGTCGTAGAAGCGCTTGCCGCCGTAACAGATGCCCGAGACCAGCACGCGGTCGAACCAGCCTTTGAGAATGGCCGGCGCGGAGAACCAGTAGATCGGGAAGTTGAAGATCACCAGGTCGGCCCAGAGCAGCTTGTCCAGCTCGGCCTGGATGTCGGCGGCGATGGTCTTGGCCTTGGCGCCTTCGCGCTGCTCCAGGGCATAGACCAGGTATTCGGGGTTGGCGCGGGCGCCGAAGTCGGCGGCACTGGCCACCGGGTTCCAGTTCATCGCGTAGAGGTCGGAGACCTGCACCTCATGGCCCTGGCCGCGCAGGGTTTCCTCGGCGAGCTGATACAGCGCAGTGCTGAAGGATTGCGGTTCGTTGTGGGCGTGGACGATCAGTACGTTCATGTGGATTCCTGGCCAGAAAGGCGGTACCTGGCGGATCGGCGTGCTGGCTCGGCACCCTCTCCCCAGCCCTCTCCCTGAAGGGAGAGGGGGTATTCGTGTTCATCCTTCAGCACCGTCTCCGCGGCGGCACCGAAGTGCTTTTGCCCCCTCTCCCGCTTGCGGGAAAGGGTTGGGGAGAGGGCGCTCTTCAGCCGCTCAGAGCTGAATGGCCTTGAGCTCGACGAACTCATGCAAGCCCTGCTCGCCCCATTCGCGGCCGTTGCCGGACTGCTTGTAGCCGCCGAATGGCGCCCGGTAGTTGAAAGCACCGCCGTTGACGAAACATTGGCCGGCGCGCATCTGCCGCGCGAGACGCAGGCCATCTTCGCGGTCGCCCGCCCAGACGGCGCTGGACAGGCCGAACGGCGAGTCGTTGGCAATCTGCAGTGCCTCGGCCTCGTCGGCATAGGGAATCAGGCACAGCACCGGGCCGAAGATTTCCTCGCGGGCGATGCGCATCCGGTTGTTCACACCAGCAAAGATCGTCGGCTGCACATAGTGCCCGCGCTCCAGATGAGCCGGACGTTCGGCGCCGCCGCAAACCAGCTGCGCGCCCTCCTCCTGGCCGACGCGGATGTAGTCGAGTACGGTGCGGCGCTGGCCGCCCGAGCACATCGGGCCGAGGAAGCTGTCGGCGTCCAGCGGGTCGCCCATTTTCAGGGCAAGGGTTTCGGCGCGGGCAATTTCCACGGCTTCGGCATAGCGATTGGCCGGCAGCAGCATGCGGGTCAGCGCGGTGCAGGTCTGCCCGGAGTTGATCATCACGTCCTGCACGCCATGGCGCACGGCGGCGGCGAGATCGGCATCGGCGGTGATCAGGAAAGGTGACTTGCCGCCCAGCTCCAGGCACACGCGCTTGACCGTCGGCGCTGCCGCTTCGGAGACCTTGACGCCCGCGCCGGTGGAACCGGTGAAGGACACCATGTCCACATCAGGGTGACGCGCCAGGGCTTCGCCGACCCTGGAGCCGGGGCCGCTGACCAGGTTGAACACGCCGGCCGGCAGGCCGATGGCGTGCACCATGTCGGCCAGCAGGAAGGCGTGTAGCGGGGTGTCCTGGCTCGGCTTGCAGACAACCGTGCAGCCCGCGGTGAGCGCCGGGGCGAGCTTGCCGATCAGCTGGTGCAGCGGGTAGTTCCAGGGGTTGATGAAGGCGCAGACGCCCACCGCTTCCTTCACCACCAGCGAGTTGCCGACCTCGCGCACTTCGTCCATGTGCGCCGCCATCGCGGCGTAGCTTTCCAGGCCCTCGATCGGCCCGTCGACCTGCACCATACGGCACCACTGCACGGGCATGCCCAGCTCGGCGGTGATCAGCGCAGCCATCTCGTCGGCGCGGATCTTCAGTTGCTCGGCAAGGGCGCGGATGTAGCCGGCGCGCACGTTGGACGGCGTCTGCGACCAGGCCGGGAAGGCACGGCGCGCGGCGTCCACCGCGCGGTTCACGTCGGCTTCGCCGCCCAGCGGCACGCGGCCGACGCATTCCTCGTTGGCCGGGTTCTGCACCTCGGCCATGCCCTGCCCCTGCGGCGACACCCAGGCGCCGTCGATGTAGAGCTGCGTGCGGTCATGCATAGCGTTTTTCCTTGAGCAGTTCGGCGGCGCAAAGGGCAATACGGCGACACGCTTCACGCAGCGGTTCGGCGCCGAGCACCAGGCCCAGGCGGATGTGCCCGGCGGCGCTGGGGCCGAAGGCTTCGCCGGCCAGCACGGAGACGCCGTGGCGGTCCAGCAGAAGGTCGGAGAAGTCCTGGGCGGAAAGCCCGGTGGCGCGGATATCGACCATCACGAACATGCCGCCGTCCGGGCGCAGTGCGCGCACGCCAACGCAATCGGCGAGGCAGTCGAGCACCAGGTCGCGGCGCTGGCGGTAGGCCTCGCGCATGGCTTCCAGTTCCGGCAGTTTGGCTTCCAGCGCGGTGCAGGCGGCGTCCTGGATGAAGTCCGGCGAGCCGTAGAGCATGCACAGGGCGAGGTTTTCCAGGTGCGCGCAGAGTTCCTGCGGGCCAACCACCCAGCCCACGCGCCAGCCGGTCATGGCGTGGGATTTCGACAGGCTGTTGAGGGTCGCGGTGCGCTCGGCCATGCCCGGCAGGCTGGCGGGGCTGATGTGCTCGCCGTCGAACAGCAGCTCGCTGTAGACCTCGTCGGAAATCATCCACAGGTCATTCTTCACGCAGAGCTCGGCCAGCGCTTCCCAGGTGGCGCGCGGCAGGCTGGCGCCGGAAGGGTTGTGCGGGCTGTTGATGGCCAGGGCGCGGGTGCGCGGGGTGATCAGCGCGGCGACGTCCTCGGCCTGCACGCGGAAGCCGTGCTCGGAGCGCACCGACACCGGGATGACCTTGGCGCCGCAGGCGCCGAACACCGCTTCGTAGGTGACGTACATCGGCTCGGCGACTATCACCTCGTCGCCCGGGTTGAGCACGCACTGCGCCACGGCATAGAGCGCGCACTGGGCGCCGGCCAGCACGACCACCTCGTCGGCGCTGACGGCCTGGCCGCTGCGCTGGGTGTGGCGCCGGGCTATGGCTTCGCGCAGCGAGCGCTTGCCGCGCACGTCGGCGTAGTGGGTGTTGCCGGCCAGCAGGCTGTCGATGGCCGACTGCACGATGGGCACCGGTGTGTCGAAGTCCGGGTCGCCCACCGACAGCAGCAGGATGTCGTCGCCCTGCTCCATGCGCGCCAGGGCGCGGTAGTGGATGTCCCAGGCGGCGGCGCCGTCGCCGGCGATGCGTTGGGTGAAGTTCGAGTAGCGCATGGGAATCTCCTTGCGGCACGGGGCCTGCACGGCCCCGGCGGGTACGACGGGCCTACTTGGCGCAGGCGTGTTTCAGCTCGATCAGGGTCACGCCCGGATGGGCAAAGCCGGCGCGCAGGCCGCGCTCCAGCTCGTCCAGGCTCTGCGGCTCGCGCATCTCGCAGCCGTAGGCGCGGCCGAGCAGGGCGAAGTCCGGGTTGCGCGGCAGGACGCCGATGGGCTCGATGTCCAGGCCGATCATGTCGTCGCGGATCTGCCCCAGCGCATCGTTGTTCCACAGCAGCACCACCAGCGGGCTGTCCAGCTCCTCGGTGGCGGTGGCCAGTTCCTGCGCGGTGTAGAGGAAGCCGCCGTCACCGACCAGCACCAGGCCGGGACGCTCCGGCGCGCCGAACTTGGCACCGATGCCGGCGGGCACGCCGTAGCCGAGGGTGCCGTAGCCGGTGGGGTGCAGCCAGCCGCGCGGGGCCTTGCTCGGGTACAGGTAGTTGGCGGTGTAGGCCAGCTGGGTCATGTCGCTGGCGATGAAGGCGTTGTCCGGCAGGACCTTGGCGATGCGCTCGAGGATCGACTGGTGGATACGTTGCAGCGGCGCGTGGCCGGCTTCGATCTGCGCGCGCAGTTCGGCGATGCGCAACTGCGCTTTCGCGGCGTCGCGGGT
>NZ_JBGLYK010000105.1:0-19266 GCF_047304025.1 Pseudomonas sp. Pseusp97
AGCTTGCTCGCGAACCGGAGCCGCTCGGTGCCAGGCGGTTCGCGAGCAAGCTCGCTCCTACAGGGAACGGCCAGGCCTGCTACCGGAGTTGGTCGCCGGCCGGGAGCGCATTCGCAGGAGCGGATCTTATCCGCGAATCCGGCCGGCAGGCCGGCGCTCAGGTACGGCACCGCTGGCGCGGTGATCGCGGAGAAGCTCCGCTCCTACAAGAGCCGCTTTGGCACGGCAGAGTCAGAGGTAATCGTTGGCCTGGAACCAGGAAATCGCCCGCTCCAACGTGTCCTCCAGCGGTACATGGGACTCGAAGCCCAGTTCCTCGCGCGCCTTGCGGCCATCGAGGAACTGTCCGCCAGCCATCACCTCGATGGCCGTATCGTCCAGCAGCGGCATCTTGCCGGTCAGGCGATAGCGCCAGCGGCCCAGGGTCGCCAGTGCGCGAGCGCGGTGCAACGGCATCGGGGTCGGCGCCGGCTTGCCCAGCAGTTTGGCAATGGTCGCGGTCAATTCGCCCATCTCGATGTTGTGCCCGGTGAGCAGGTAACGCTCCCCTACCCGGCCGCGCTCGAGCGCCGTCAGCAGACCGCGCCCGGCCTCGGAAGCATCGATGACGTTCCGCCGGCCCGGCACGTAATGCAGCATCTCGTCGCGGCCGATGGCGGTGATCAGGCGCCCGGTGGTCGGGCCGATGTCCAGCTCGCCCAGCACCATGCCGGGGATCCCGATGACCACCGGCAGCCCGCCACGGGCCTGTTCGCGGGCCTGTTCGTCCAGCGCCCATTTGCACATCACGTAGGCGCTCTTGCCGGTGGGCAGTCCTTCGTAGAACAGCCCCTCGTGCCCCGGCAGCCCCTGCGGGTGCGAGGGCATGGCGAAGGCCGAGCCAACGTAGAGGATGCGCGGCACTTTCGCCTGCAGGCAGGCGGCGTAGAAATGGTTGGTCAGGTCCAGCGCGCTGGCGACTTCCTCCTGCCAGCGACGCGGGCGCACCGGGTAGTAACCGGCGCTGAAGATCACCGCGTCCAGCCCGCTGAGCGCGCGGGCCATGCCCTGGTGATCGAAGAGTTCGGCCACTCGGCATTCAGGCTCCAGATAGGCCAGGCGCTGAATCTGCGACGAGGGCCGGTGGATCAGCACCAACTGGTGGCCGGCCGCCTTGATCGCGCGGGCGGCATGGTGGCCCAGGAGCCCGGTGGCTCCGAGTACAGCGATTTTCACGGGTGCTCCCTGTTCACTGGATCGGGCAGCGCAACCTTACGCCACCCTTGGCCGTTCGAGAGAATCACGAACCACTGCTTAACGGGTCTTTGCCTGCTCGTAGAGCGGCATGACCTTGGGGATGGCGGCCTGCAGGTTGGCCATCCGCGTGCTGTCCGCCGGGTGGGTACTGAGGATTTCCGGCGGTGCGTCGCCACCGGCCTGGCCCATCTTCTGCCACAAGGTGATCGCGGCGTTGGGGTTATAGCCGGCCCGCGCCGCCAATTCCAGGCCGATGAGGTCGGCTTCGTTCTCGTTCTGCCGGCTGTTGGGCAGGGTCAGGCTGTATTCGACCACCTGGTGGGCGAGGTCGACGCTGGTCTGCCCAAGGCCGAGCAACTGGCCGCCCAGCCCCAGACCGACCTGTTCGGCGTAGGCACGGGACATGGCCTCGCGGCCGTGTTCACGCAGGGCGTGGGCGATCTCGTGGCCCATTACCGCGGCCAGCTCATCGTCGGTGAGTTTGAGCTGATCGATCAGCCCGGTGTAGACGATGATCTTGCCGCCCGGACCGCAGTTGGCGTTGAGCTCGTCGCTCTTGATCACGTTGACTTCCCACTGCCAGGACGGCGCGTCGGAGCGGAAGGCGCCGGTCTGCGGAATCAACCGCGCGGCGATGGCCTTCACGCGCTTGGCGTCGCTGCTGCTGGCATCCAGCTTGCCGGCCTTGGAGGCCTCGCCGAGGGTCTGTTGGTAGGACTGCGCATACATCTGATCGACCTGCGCGCTGGACAGCATGCTGAACATGGTCTGTTTGCGCTCGACGCCGACGACGCCGCCACTGGTGGTGTTCACCTGCTGGCAGGCGGTCAGCATCAGCGCGGCGGCCAGGCCGGCGATACGGAAAACTCTGGGCATGTTGCTCTCCCGAAACAATGCAATCTCCCACGGACAGCGCGCATGGTAGGCCCACCCCCGATGCCCGGCAACAGCTTGCTGCGCTCGCTTCAACCGGGAGCAAGAGCCCTCAGCACAACTTCTTGCGAGTCATTTGCCTATTGCTCCCCTGGCTTGCAGGTACAACGGGAGAACCGTCGCGACATGAGGTTTCAACTCAGCCAATCGCTCACTTAAACCCTGATACTGCCAATGAACAAGAAGGTCGCTGCTAGACCTTCTTTGCTCCAACTTCGCCAGAAGACTGACGACAGCCTGAGGGTTGAAGCCTCCCCGCGCAGCCAACTCCAATCCAATCAGATCCGCTTCAGCAGTCTGCTTCCGCACAAGATCCATGGATGGCGACGGCATGCCGAGCGAGATGCCGGAATCGTTGCCACCGGCCAATAGCGCACCAATTTTCATTCCCAGGCCCACAACTGCCGCATTGGCCTGGCGCTCACGGGCGTGCTCGCGGAGGGACGTGGCCATCAGGTGCCCGATGACGAAAGCAAGTTCATCATCGTTAAGATCCAGCCCGCGAATGACGCCCCCGTAAAGGATCAGTTTTCCATCCGGGCCGGAAGAAGCCTCGAAAGTATTCCTATCGATGATATTCACTTCCCACGGCCAATCTGCGGCATCTGCTCGGAAACTCCGGGTGCCGGGAATCAGGCGCTCCAATATCGCTCTGGAACGATTGAGATCTGCACCGCCAGTTTCCAACGATCCATCGGCGCTGGCACTGCGGAGTTGCTCAACGTAGGCGCTGCTCATGGACTGCTTCAACTCGTCGGGATCGACCCACCAGCCAAACCCTTGAACTCGCCTGACGCCTGCGGCTCCTCCACTGCTGTTAGAGGAATGCATGCATCCGCCAAGAACGAGCACCAGAGCAACAATCCAGACAATCCGACCCGACACGTCATCCTCCTGACAACGACTACTCCAACTGGCGGCACATGTTAGGTACGAAGCCCACCGCCGACAATCCCGCGACAGCCGGCGAACAGCCGCGTTACAACCCATTACAACGGCTGCCTAAGGAAAATCCCCCGACCTGCCGATACAGATAGACACGCAGACCTTCGGCGCATTCCGGGTACCCGTATGAAATTCAAGTCGATCCAGTTTTCCGTGGTGGCGCTGGCCGGTGCCAGCGTTCTGGCAGTGGTCGCCGCGCTGGTGCTGTACGCACTGTTCGCCGGCTCGCGGACCCAGGCGCTGGTGCAGGAGCGCACCCAGGCCCTGCTCGAGCAGGTGATCAACGAACGCCTGGTGGCCCTGGCGCGGGGTCAGGTAGCGCAGATCCAGCGCGAGCTGGAATACCCGCTCACCGTTGCCCGCGAGCTGGCCAACACCAACGCCCTGCTGGATGAGACTGACGCCAATGGCCAGCCGCTGCTGGGCATCGGCCGCGCCGGCATGTCCAACCTGCTGCGCCAGACCGTGGCGCAGAACCCCAAGCTGCTCGACGCCTTCGCCGGCTGGGAACCCAACGCCTTCGCCGGCAACGACAGCCAGTACTCCGGCCTGCCCGGCTACGACGCCAGCGGCCGCTTCATGCCCTGGTGGTACCGCAAGGACGGCAGCCTGACCGTGGAAGCCATGGGCGACACCCTGGAAAGCCAGAAGATGCAGCCCACCGGCGTGCGCGAAGGCGAGTACTACCTGTGCCCGAAAGAGAAGCACCAACCCTGCATCATCGACCCGGCGCCCTACGAAATGGGCGGCAAGATGGTGCTGATGTCCTCGTTCAACGCGCCGATCATGGTCAAGGGCCAGTTCAAGGGCACCGTCGGCGTGGACCTGTCGCTGGACTTCATCCAGGACCTGCTCAAGACCGCCGACAGTCAGCTCTATGACGGCGCCGGCGAGATGGCGCTGATCTCCACCAACGGCCGCCTGGTCGCCTACACCAAGGACCCGGGCAAGCTCGGCGAAGCCGCCAGCAGCGTGCTGGACGCCAATGAAGTGGCCAACCTGGCCAAGCTCACCCTCGACCAGCCGCTGACCTCGGTGGACAAGGAGCACGGCCACATCGAGCTGTTCCTGCCCTTCACCATCGCCGACTCCGGCGCGCGCTGGACGCTGATGCTGCAACTGCCGCAGGCAGCCGTGCTGGGCGACCTGAACCAGCTGCAGAGCGACCTGAAATCCCAGCGCGACAGCGACACCCTGGGCATGACCCTGGTCGGCCTGCTGATTGCCGCCATCGGCCTGGCCGTCATCTGGCTGGTCGGCCACGGCATTGCCCGCCCGCTGCGCCAGCTGGTGGGCATGCTCGACGACATCGCCCAGGGCGAAGGCGACCTGACCCGCCGCCTGACCAGCGACCGCGCCGACGAACTGGGCTCCATCGCCAAGGGCTTCAACACCTTCCTCGGCAAGCTGCAGGGCATGATCGGCCAGGTGGTGACCTCCGTGCAGCACGTCAGCGATTCCTCCGAGCACACCGCCGACATCGCCATCCGCACCAACCAGGGCGTGCAGAAGCAGTTGGCGGAGATCGAACTGGTGGCCACCGCCGTCCACGAGATGACCGCCACCGCCCAGGACGTGGCGCGCAACGCCACCCACGCAGCCGAAGCGGCCAACCACGCCGACCAGGCCGCGCATCACGGCAAGCGCATCGTCGAGAGCAGCTCCACGGCGATCCAGGCGCTGGCCAGCGAAATCGGCCGGGCCGTGGGCGTGGTGCAGTCGCTGGCGCGCGACAGCGAGAACATCAACGCGATCCTGGTGGCCATCCGCGGCATCGCCGAGCAGACCAACCTGCTGGCGCTCAACGCCGCCATCGAGGCGGCCCGCGCCGGTGAACAGGGCCGCGGCTTCGCAGTGGTCGCCGACGAGGTACGCAACCTGGCGCAGAAGACCCAGCAGGCCACCCAGGAAATCCAGTCGATGATCCAGCAGTTGCAGAACGGTACCCGTGAGGTGGTGCAGGTGATGCAGCAGAGCCAGGACAAGACCGAGGACAGCGTGCGTCACGCCGGCGAGGCGGCCCAGGCGCTGGAGTCGATCACCCAGGCGGTGTCGGTGATCAACGACATGAACACCCAGATCGCCAGCGCCGCCGAGGAGCAGAGCGCGGTAGCCGAGGACATCAACCGCAACGTCACCAACATCGGCATGGTCGCCAACCAGGTGGCCGGCGGCGCCGACGAAGCCTCCCAGGCCAGCGCCGAACTGACCAAGCTGGCCGAGCAGCAGCGCCGGCTGGTGAATCAGTTCAAGGTGTAATCGCCCCCCCCCCCTGCAGAAGCACCCCATGGATGCGAATCGCGGGCATGCCCCGCTCCTGCAGGGAGTCCGGATTCCTATCTCGTAGGAGCGGACCTTGTCCGCGAAATCCCGCGCGGCGGAATCCGTACCCTACGGCCATTACCACAACACGCCGCTCGCCCCCGCCTGCCCATCCGGCTACGCTGCGATGCGAGTTCGCGAGCAAGCTCGCTCCTACAGATGTTCATCCTTCGGCATGGGATCGAGGCATGGACTTCGCGGACAAGGTCCGCTCCTACGGGAAAGACGCCGCGCTGCAACCTCAGGCTGGCGTCAGGCACTCCGGCCCGTTGCAGGTCGGATCGTTGATGAAGTTTGCCAGCGCCTGCACGCGCAGCTGCGCCTGGGGCAACTGCAGCAGCTCCAGCAAGCGCGCCGCTGGCGTCTCGTTCGACAGCCATTGCGCCTGCTCGGCCACATCGAGGATCAAGGGCCGGCGCAGATCGCCCGCCGCCTGGGTGAGCATCGCCACGCTGTAATAGGTGTGGCCTTCCACCGGGTACGCCTCCCACACCCCCGCGAAGCAGATCAGCCCGCCACCGGAAATCCAGTGCGGCCGCTTGCGCGCGCCGCGCCATTCATAGAAGCCGTTGGCCGGCAGCAGGCAACGACGCTGGGCGAAGGCGTCACGGAACATCGGCTGCTCGACGATGGTTTCCGTGCGTGCATGGGCGGGGGTTCGCGACAGGTCCTTCAGCCAGGCCGGCGTCAGGCCCCAACGGGCGAGGTCGGCATGGCGCACGCCGTTCTCCTCGCGCAGGATCAGCACGCGGGCGCCGGGCGAGACACTCCATTGCGGTTGCAGGTCGGCAGGGAAGCCGGCGTTCTCGGCAAGCTCGCGGTTCCAGCGGAACAGGGCGTAGCGGCTGGTCATGGGGACTCGATAGGCGGCATCAGCAAAGCAGGACGCCGGGGCCGCCCTCGTGATCGTCGGCGCCGCCCGGCAGGGGTTGCGCGGCATTGTACGCGGCGATCAGCTCGCGCGCCTGCTCGGCCACGTCGTCCTCCACCCACAGGTGCAGCAGGCCCATGCCCGGCAGCTCGCCGATGCCGCCAACCAGGTGACGTCCGCCCAGGTGCGACGAAATGCCCTCGTTGGCCAGCATGCCGCCCAGCAGCTCGGCTTCGATCAGGTCCGCGGGTTCGTAGATTCGCTGCATCAATCGTCCTCGCGCTGCACTTCCAGGGTCCAGTCCATGCCGTCGGTGTGGAGCTGGAACAGGATCGGCCGGCAACACACCGGGCAATCTTCATAGTAGCTCTGGTCGCCCCCGGAAAGGTCGAGCACGGCCTCGGCCGGCTCGCCGCAATAGGGGCAGGAATAGGCCTGACTTTCGAGCATCGCTGGTTCCCCCGTGACTTCCGTTTATAATCGCGCGGTCTTTTTGGGTGCCCGCCTGGCCAGTGAGTCGGCGGCATACCCTTGCGGACCGTCTACTTCGCGGCCCGGCCCGTGATACCCCCAGAATTCATAGAGAGCATGATGGGCGAGTTCGAAGCCATCCGACCGTACAACGACGCCGAAGTCCCGGCAGTCCTGCAGCGCCTGCTGAGCGATGACGCCTTCCTCGGCGCGCTGGCGCGTTACCGTTTTCCGCGTCTGTCCGGTCCGTTCGGCTGGCTGCTCAGACCTCTTATAGCCCATCGGCTGGCCCGCGAAGTCACCGGCATTCGCAGCGTCAGCGAGCTGCAGCACAAAGTCGAGCCCTACGTCGACCGGACCATCGAGCACGCCACCGACGGCGTCACCTATTCGGGCGTCGAGCGCCTGCAGTCCGGCCGCGCCTACCTGTTCATCGCCAACCACCGCGACATCGTGGTGGACCCGGCCTTCTGCAACTACGCGATCTACCACGCCAAGCTGCCGACGCCACGCATCGCCATCGGCGATAACCTGCTGCAGAAGTCCTTCGTCAGCGACCTGATGCGCCTGAACAAGAGCTTCATCGTGCACCGCTCCATCAGCGGCCGCCGCGAGAAGCTGGCGGCGTACCAGAACCTCTCGGCCTACATCAATCACTCGATCTGCCAGGACGGCCAGTCGATCTGGATCGCCCAGGCCGAGGGCCGCGCCAAGGACGGAAACGACCGTACCGATTCGGCGATCCTCAAGATGTTCCACATGAGCCGCAAGGACGAGCCGTTCGCCGAGGTGATCCGCCAGCTGCACCTGATCCCGGTGTCCATCAGCTACGAGTACGACCCGTGCGACGCCGCCAAGGCGCGCGAGCTGTTCACCCGCGCGACGACCGGCGAGTACAGGAAGGCGCCGGGCGAGGACGACCGCAGCATCGTGCAGGGCATCACCGGCTACAAGGGCCGCGTGCACATCAACTTCGGCGAGGAGATCACCGGCGACTTTGCCGACGCCAAGCAGCTCGCCGCCGAGCTGGACCGGCAGATCCTCGGCAACTACCGGTTGTTCCCGGTGCACTACCTCGCCTACGAGGCATCCGACCTGCGCGACGCCGCGCTGAACGTGCCGCGCGCCGAGACCCTGTTCAAGGCCGAGGAACTGCAGCGCGCGCGCACCGAATGGGAGCGTCGCCTGGGCGAATGCCCCGCCGAGCAGCGCGGCCACCTGATCCTGCAGTACGCCAACCCGGTGCTGAACCAGTACCGGCTCAAGCAGCAGGCATGAAAAAAGGCGCCTCTCGGGGCGCCTTTTTCATCTCATCCGTTACTGGCCCAGCTGCGTGCTGTACCAGCTCACCGCCATCGCCAGCGCCATGCAGGCGAAGCCGAAACGGTAGAAGAAGCGGTTCATCCGCGCGGTGGGCTCGATGCTGTCCAGCGCTACCGGCGCGACTTCGCTCTCGGCGGCCAGGCGCGCCAGGGCCAGGCGCTCGCGGCGGCGGGTCGCCAGCAGCAGCCAGCCTCCGGCCAGGGCGAAGAACAGGGCCAGGTCGTTCACGATACGACCGGGATGGGCCTGGAAAAGACTCCAGAGCGCCTGCAGCGACATCACAAACCTCCGCTTCAGAACTGCACGCCAACGACTTCGAAGCAAAGCGGGGGTCAGTCTGGACGAACGGGCCTGGCCCGTCATGGATGAGAAACAATCGGCGCGCATTTTATCCGCTGGGCCGCCCTCGCAGCCAGCGCGCAACGCTTATTTACGACGAGCGTAAGAATTATCGAGAAACGGTCTAAGACCGTTCCTGCGTCCTGGCACGGTGCTGGCTTCACGGATTCTGCAACCCCGTCTTTCGCCAAGGAGATTCGCCATGCTCGACATCGTCCCCCACGAAAACGCCTACCTGATCGAACATCTGGAAGAAATCGAAGCCGTGGTCGTCGGCCTCTCGTTCAACGTCCAGGACGACCACTGGCTGGTCTACACCCAGGCTTGTGGCCACGAGCACCTGGACCTGCCGGAAACCGATGAGCGCATGCGTTCGTTCGAGGTCGACCCGTACCGCCAGGCAGCCTGACCGCCCCGATCAGCGCCCATGAAAAAGCCCGCCTTCCGGCGGGCTTTTTCATTTCCCTCGATCAGCGCTGGTTCAGCGTCTGGCCGATGGTCGGGTCCTTGAACACGCGGGTCAGCGCGTCGCTGAGCACTTCGCTCACCAGCTTGGTGTTGGTCGCCTGGTTGGGCGCCATGCCGAAACGCTGGTTGGTCGAGGCACCGTAGCGGCCGCTGTAGCGGCGGGTGCCGCTCTGCACGTCGGCGCGGAAAGTGGCGCCGATATCGGCCTCGGTGACGTACATGCCTTCCTTGGGCGACTGGTACTTCAGCTCGGCCAGGGTCAGGGTCAGTTGCGGGGCGTTGTAGGCATTGGCCGACGGGGTGAAGCCCAGCAGGCGCACGGCGGTTTCAGCCTGCAGCTGCAGCTTGGGAATCACGTCCTGGCTGCGCACGGTCAGCTGGCTGGTTTCCGAATACAGGCCGCCACGGGTGCCCAGGGCGGTGCTCGGGCGACCGTCGACAACTTTCACCACCACCGGCTGGCCTTGGCCGATGGCGGTCACCGGCCCTTTGAATTCAGGGGTCGGATCGAGTTGTTGCGGGCTGAGCGCGCAGCCGGTCAAGGTCAGGCTGGCGGCAGCGATAAAGCCAAGCAACAGGCGAGGCAGCATGCTCATCTCTCCATGGGTTAAGCGATGGCCGGCAGTATACCGGCGGGCAGCGCGGTCAGATAGCGCTTGGCCATTGGACGCGGAACCCGTTCTCAGGGTTCCCTGGCCACGCGTCGATAGGCCGCCTTGACCCACTCGCAGGCGAGGCGCGCCGGGAGGGGGCACAAATGAGGAATCAAGGGGTACACACTAGGAAAAAAGTCTAAGGTGCAGAGCTTTTTTTTGTGTTTCGCCGTTATAATCGCCCCCCGATTATAAGGACGCCTCCTGGTCGGGCCCCGCACGATGCCGACACGCCGTGTCTCGCCTCTGCCACCCCTCAAAGAGAGTCGCCACTCGCCTCGGTCACTGGCCGTCGCGCTTTGTACGTTCGTTGCGCAGAACTTGGCAAGGATGCAGCCGCCCCCTCCGCACGGAGACCGGACCGGCCCGCGACGACGATCCCCTTTGAGCTTCACGCCTCCAAAAGAGCGTGATCGAAGGTTTTTCACTACTTCACGAGAGTGTGGCGAGCAATGAAGAGTTTTGCGTTGGTAGCACCATTGACGTCTGACCCCGCAGCACTGAATCGCTTTTTCGGCACCGGAAGCCGCGCCTGAGCGCCACTTTCGGATGCACTTGCGGATGAACTCTTCCGCCGTGGACTGCCGAGAAGGAGCGCATTTCCCCTCCTCTGCCCCCGGCCCGAGATATTCGCGAAAGGTCCTTTGCGACCTGAGAAGAATTCGGACAGGCAACTTTTACGCACCTGAGCGAAAGCCCCCTGTCACAACTGGCTGCTGATAGTTTTGGAGACGCGTTAATGGCGCAGAACGAAATCGAATCGATGGACGTGCTGCTGGTCGGCGCCGGCATCATGAGCGCAACCCTGGCTGTCCTGCTCAAGGAAGTCGATCCGGGCGTCAAGCTGGAGATCGTCGAACTGCAGGAATCCGGAGCCATCGAGAGTTCCAACCCGTGGAACAACGCCGGCACCGGTCACGCCGGCCTCTGCGAGCTGAACTACACCCCGCAGGCGGCCGACGGCTCGATCGACATCAAGAAGGCGGTGAACATCAACGCCCAGTTCGAGGTGTCCAAGCAGTTCTGGGCCTACCTGACCGGGAAGGAAGCCTTCGGCGCTCCGCGCAACTTCATCAACCCCGTTCCGCACATGAGCTTCGTGCGTGGCAAGGACATTCCCTTCCTGAAGAAGCGCTTCGAGCTGCTCAGCCAGCACCACGCCTTCTCCTCGATGGAATACACCGAGGACCGCGCGAAGATCGCCGACTGGGCGCCGCTGACCATGCCCGGCCGTCCGGCCGACGAGCAGGTCGCGATGACCCGCGTGGAAAGCGGCACCGACGTCAACTTCGGCGCCCTGACCAACCAGCTGCTGGGCTACCTGTCCAGCCGCGAAGGCAGCGAAGTCCGCTACTTCCAGAAGGTCGTGGGCCTCGAGCGCGCAGGCGACGGCTGGCTGGTGGACATCAAGAACACCCAGACCGGCGACGCCCGCAAGGTCAAGGCGAAGTTCGTCTTCCTCGGCGCCGGCGGCGGCGCGCTGCCGCTCCTGCAGATGTCCGGCATCCCGGAAAGCAAGGGCTTCGGCGGCTTCCCGGTGAGCGGCCAGTGGCTGCGTTGCGACAACCCGGAAGTGGTCAAGCAGCACCAGGCCAAGGTCTACAGCCAGGCCGAAGTGGGCGCCCCGCCGATGTCCGTGCCGCACCTGGACACCCGCGTGGTCGAGGGCAAGACTTCCCTGCTGTTCGGCCCGTACGCAGGCTTCTCCACCAAGTTCCTGCGCCACGGTTCGTTCCTCGACCTGCCGCTGTCGGTGCGTACCAGCAACCTGCTGCCGATGCTCGCCGTGGCCCGCGACAACATGGACCTCACTCGCTACCTGGTGAAGGAAGTCATGCAGTCCATGGACCAGCGTATCGAAGCCCTGCGCAAGTTCTACCCGCAGCTGAACCCGGCCGACTGGCGCCTCGAAACCGCCGGCCAGCGCGTGCAGATCATCAAGAAAGACCCGAAGAAAGGCGGCATCCTGCAGTTCGGTACCGAACTGGTGGCAGCCCAGGACGGCAGCATCGCCGCCCTGCTCGGCGCCTCGCCGGGCGCCTCGGTCACCGTCTCGATCATGCTGGGCCTGCTGGAGCGCTGCTTCCCCGAGCGCTACAAGTCGGCCGAGTGGACTGCGAAGCTCAAGGAGATCTTCCCGGCCCGCGAGAAGCAGCTGGAAACCGACGCCGCGGTGTACCGCGAAGTCAACCAGATGACCGCCGACCGCCTGCAGATCGTCGCCGCGTCCTGAGTGCTGCGCCGATGAAAAAGCCCGCCATCCGGCGGGCTTTTTCGTTTCTGCGGGGCTGCCGGCTCAATGGCAACTGACCATCCAGCCAATGCCGAAACGGTCGGTGAGCATGCCGAAGCGCTGCGCCCAGAAGGTCTTTTCCAGCGGCATCTCCACCTGCCCTTCCTCCGCCAGGGCG
The DNA here is from genome assembly GCF_047304025.1 of Pseudomonas sp. Pseusp97. Classification (NCBI taxonomy): domain Bacteria; kingdom Pseudomonadati; phylum Pseudomonadota; class Gammaproteobacteria; order Pseudomonadales; family Pseudomonadaceae; genus Pseudomonas; species Pseudomonas sp. Pseusp97. Next base: position 11,973 of record NZ_JBGLYK010000105.1, read on the forward strand.
GCGAATGCCTGCTCCGCCGCCACCACGCTGCGCAGCGTCAGGTGCAGGGAAAAGCCATTGAAAGCGGCGTTGTGCTCACCGCGGCCATCGGACAGGAAGACCTCCGTCTCGCCGATCTGCAGGCTGGCATGCATGACCTTGTCCAGCCAGCCGTCGGGCACCGGTGCGGGGCCCGGGGCCTCTTCATAGCGCATCAGCGCCCCCAGTTGAGCACCCACTGCATGTTGATAGAAGGCAATGGCCTCGTCGGCGCGACCATGGAAAAACAGATAGGGCTGTACTTGCACGGCTTCGTCCTCGCCTTGTCGTTATCGTTCTGAGGGAAGTCTAGGCGGGATTGCGCAGCGGGCTCTGTTCGCGAGCAAGCTCGCTCCTACAGGGTGAGCCCGCCTTTCGTAGGAGCGAGCTTGCTCGCGAACAGCCCTGAACGAAAAAGCCCGCACAAGGCGGGCTTTTCAGCGACTCGAGGCGATCAGCCGCGGGCAGCCTTGATCACTTCGATGTAGGGCTCGGCCTGGCGCTGGTCCTGGATCAGAGCGATGAAATCCTGGCCCTGGGCATCCTTGGCGGACAGGTCGTAACCGGCTTCGACGAAGAAACCGACGAAGCGCTCGAAGTCGTCGATGCGCAGGCCGCGGTAGGCCTTGACCAGCTTGTGCAGGGACGCCGGGGTGTCGTCGGCCGGTTCCACGTCGAGGAACAGCTTGATGGCGTCGTCGTTGATCTCTTCGCCAATCACCTGCTTCTTGTCTTTACGCATCGCTCGCTTCTCTCTACGGCTGTCTCGGGGATCGCGGCCGGCATCGGCTCAGGCCGGGCAACACGGGTCGGGCAGTTTAACCCTGCGCCGGGCGCGGCTCAACGCGCACGCACCGCGCCGGTATGCAGGTCGGCCCAGATATGGCCGTTGCCGTAAGTGAGGAACTGCACGTAGACGGTGCCGTTGCGCAGCAGGTCCAGCAGCTGCGGATAAGCCGCCTGCGGATAGTAGAGGCTGAGCACGCGGGTCTTCTCGTCGTAGGCCGGCTTCTTCAGGCTCTTGCCCTCGGCGTCGAAGCTGATCACCACCTGGCTGATCTGCGCGCCCTTGTTCAGCGGCTTGCCCTTCAGACGCAGCAGCGACGGCGTGGTGATCGGAATCGGCTGCTGGTTGGACTGCCGCTGGTTGCCCAGCACCACGCTGTATTCGGTGACCTGCAGCAGTTGCTGCTGCTCCGGCTCGCCCTGGCGCAGGCCGGCATCGTCCGGTGGCAGGAACTGGCTATGCATCGGCGCAGCAACGGCCACCCCGGCAAGACCAGGCGGAAGGCAGAACAACAGCGCCAGCAAGGCGCCCGGCATGCGAACGGACATCATCACCTCCGCGGGACAGGGCCGGGCACTCTAGCACGCGCCCGAAGCGCCACGACAGGCGCACATGGCAAGCACGGCGATACATTGATAGCCTTCAAAGCAACATCCCTCATACATCGCATCTCACGAATCGAAGCCGCCATGCTGCACAACGTCTCCGACCTCGACCTGCGCCTGCTGCGCATCTTCGCCTGCGTAGTGCGCTGCGGGGGCTTCTCCGCCGCGCAGGGCGAACTGGGCATGGGCCAGTCGACCATCAGCACGCACATCGCCAGCCTGGAGACACGCCTGGGCTATCGCCTGTGCGAGCGTGGCAAGAGCGGCTTCCGCCTGACAGAAAAAGGCGAGCGGGTGCTGGACTACGCGCAGAGTCTGTTCGCCGCGCTGGGCGACTTCCGCGACCAGGTGCAATCCTTGGCCGGACGCCTGGTCGGCGAGCTGCACCTGGGCCTGGCCGACAACATCGCCACGCTGCCCGAAGCATGCATCCACCAGACCCTCGCACGCTTCAACCGGCGCGACCAGGATGTGCGCCTGCATTTCCTCATCGAGTCCTCCAGCGAACTGGAGCGCCTGGTGCTCAGCGGCCGCCTGCACCTGGCCATCGCCTGCTTCAGCCGGCGCCTGCCGAACCTGCGCTATGAGCCGCTGTACCACGAGCGGGTAGCGGTCTTCTGCGGACGCGAGCATCCGTTGTTCGACAGGCCGGTAAAGGACGCAAGCGAGCTGGAAAGCTGCGACTGGATCCAGCACGGCTATGCAGTGGCCGACGTGCAGTTGCCGGCCGATCCGCAACGCAGCACGGCCTTCGCCCAGCACATGGAGGCGGTGCTCCACGCCGTGCGCGCCGGTACTCACCTGGGCTACCTGCCCACGCACTATGCCGAGCGCTGGGTGCAGCAGGGCGAGATGCGCGCCCTGCTGCCGGACAGCCTCGGCTACGGCATCACCCACAGCCTGGTGGTGCGCGACGAACCGGGGCACAACGAAGCGCTCCAGGCGCTGGTCGAGGACCTGCGCCTGGAGCACGGGGTGACGCCGGTCAGCGCGGCGCGGTGATGTGCTTGATGTCGAAGAACGCCGACAGCCCCCACGGCCCAAGCTCGCGACCGATGCCGCTGCGCTTGCCGCCGCCCCAGGAGGTCTGCGGGAATACCACTTGCGGCGAGTTCAGCCAGACGTTGCCGGCTTCGAGGCTCTCGGCGACGCGCTGGGCGCGCTCGAGATCGGCGCTGCACACGGTGGCGGCCAGGGCGAAGTCGCTGTCGTTGGCCTGGCGCAGGGCATCCGCTTCGTCACTGAAGGTGCGTACGCACAGCACCGGACCGAAGATTTCCTCGCGCCACAGGCGGCTGTCCGCCGGAACGTCGGTGTACACGGTCGGCTGGATGAACCAGCCCTCGGCCGCTTCGCCGCCGGTGAGGCAGGCCAGGCCTTCGTCGCGGGCCACTGCGAAGTAATCGAGCACCTTGCGGTACTGCGCTTCGCTGGTCATCGGCCCCATGTCGGTCTCGCCCTGAAGCGAATCGCCGACGCGCAGGCCTTCCACCGCGACCTTCAGCTTCGCCAATAGCGGCGCGGCGATGGACTCCTGCACCAGCAGGCGCGAGGTGGCGGAGCACATCTGCCCGGCGTTCCAGTAGACGCCGGCAATGATCCACTGCACGGCCTCGTCGAGGTCGCAGTCCTCGAACACCAGGATCGGCGACTTGCCGCCCAGTTCCAGGCCCACCGGCAGGGTGCGCGCTGCAGCGGCTTCCATGACCTTGCGGCCGACCACATTGCTGCCGGTGAAGGACAGCTTGGCGATGCCCGGATGGCTGCACAGCGCGGCGCCGGCATCGGCCAGGCCCGGCACCAGGTTCAGCATGCCGGCGGGCAGGCCGATGGCGTCGGCGATCTCGCCCAGCACCAGTTCGATCAACGGAGTGATCTCCGACGGCTTGAGCACCACGGTGCAGCCCGCCGCCAGGGCCGGCGCGATCTTCCAGGCGCTGGTCACCAGCGGGAAGTTCCACGGCACGATCAGGCCGACCACGCCGATGGGCTCGAAGCGGGTCTGCGAGCGGTAGCCGGCGTCCGGCAGGGTTACTTCGGCGTTCTGCCGGGCGTCCAACTGGTTGGCCAGTTCGGCGTAGTAGGCGAAGGTGGCGATGGCGTCGCCGATATCGATTTCCGCTTCCAGGCGCGGCTTGCCGCTGGCCTGCATCTGCAGGGTGATCAGTGCCTCGCTGCGGGCTTCGAGCTGCTCGGCGAAGGCGCGCAGGTAGCCGGCGCGCTGCGCGGCGCTGGTCAGCCTCCAGTCGGCGAAGGCGCGTTTGGCCGCAGCGACGGCGCGTTCGACGTCGGAGGCGCCGGCACAGGCGACCTCCGGCAGCGCTTCACGGCTAGCGGGAGCAATCGGGCGCAGGACGGCGCCGCTGTCGGCAGCCTGCCATTGGCCATCGATATAAAGGAGACGGGACATGCGAACCTCGGACGGTTGTCTTGTGAGGGTCGCAGGATAGGCGGGGCATGCATCGGCAAAAATGCGAGACAGCCCATGCATGCATCGATTCTGACAGATGTATCAGGACGGGTTGTAGGAGCGAGCTTGCTCGCGATCCGCTCAGCTCTGTAGTGCCCGGTGAGTCCGTTCGCGAGCAAGCTCGCTCCTACGAAAAGCAATCCCTCAGCCGAATTGCGAGCGCATCCACGCCAGATAGTCTGCAGCGCCCGCCTCGCCCTCGCGGGGCGCCCACTGGCCGCGTTCGTCCTCGCCCAGCGGCACGAAGGGTCCGGCCTTGGCTTCGAACATGATGCTGTCCGGCTCCAGCGCCACGATGGCGTGGAAGGTGCCCGGCGGCAGGTCCGCGCCGACGCATTCGCCGCCCGCACGCAGTACGCGGGTCGTCAGCAGTTCGCCACTGTCGGAAAAGATCAGCAGACCCAGCGCGCCCTTCACCACCAGCAGGCTCTCGGCCTTGTCCGGGTGACGGTGGCAATGCGGCGGGATGTAGCTGTCGGGCTGCAGCGCATTGAGCAGGCGATGGCAGGGCTCGGTCTGCTCATGGAAGTTGTGGTTCTGCCGGCGCCGGGGGCTGGCGGCGGCACGGGCCGCGACCTCGTCGAACAGCGCACTGTCGAGAAAACGCGGCCCGCTCATCGTCACAGGCCCTTGACGGCGAAGATGCCGGCGGCGTTGCGCCAGTAGCCCTTGTAGTCCATGCCGTAACCGAAGATGTAGCGGTCGATGCAGGACAGGCCCACGTAGTCGGCCTTCAGGTCCGGACGGGCCTTGCGGTCGTGGTCCTTGTCGATCAGCACGGCGGTGTGCACGCGCTTGGCGCCGGCGTGCTTGCAGAAGTCCATGATCGCCGAGAGCGTGTGCCCTTCGTCGAGGATGTCGTCGATGATCAGCACTTCGCGGTCGATGAAGGAGATTTCCGGCTTGGCCTTCCAGAACAGCTCGCCACCGGTGGTCTCGTTGCGGTAACGGGTCGCATGCAGGTAGGAAGCTTCCAGCGGGAAATTCAGCAGCGGCAGCAGCTTGCCGGAGAAGATCAAACCGCCGTTCATCACGCAGAACACCACCGGGTTGGTGTCGGCCAGGGAGCCGTTGATGGCCTCGGCCACACGGGCGATGGCGGCCTCTACCTCGGCATTGGTGTACAGGCAGTCGGCTTCGGCCATGACTTGGCGGATGTGCGCGAGATCGACGGACATGGGGGTTCTCCCGTGAAAAAGTGCGCAAAGGTACCTATCGGCGTGCCATGGAGCAAGGGTCAGCGGACGAATGTCGCCGACAATCGTGGCCCAAGATAGCTAGGATGCATTACGCTACCGCAATTTTTTTGCCAGCCCGCCCGGAGAACCCGTCCATGCCCGTCCTCGAGATCCGCCATCCCCTGATCCGCCACAAGATCGGACTGATGCGCCGTCACGATATCAGTACCAAGAATTTCCGCGAGCTGGCCCAGGAAGTGGGCGCCCTGCTGACCTACGAGGCGACCAAGGACCTGCCCCTGGAAAACTACGAGATCGAAGGCTGGGCCGGCCCCGTGCAGGTCGAGAAGATCGCCGGCAAGAAGATCACCGTGGTGCCGATCCTGCGCGCCGGCATCGGCATGCTCGACGGCGTGCTCAGCCTGATTCCGGGCGCCAAGGTCAGCGCCGTGGGCGTGGCGCGCAACGAGGAAACCCTCGAAGCGCACACCTACCTGGAGAAGCTGGCGCCGGATATCGCCGAGCGCCGCTCGCTGATCATCGACCCGATGCTGGCCACCGGCGGCTCCATGGTCGCCACCATCAACCTGCTCAAGAAGGCCGGCAGCAAGGACATTCGCGCCATGGTGCTGGTGGCGGCGCCGGAAGGGATCAAGGCGGTCAATGATGCGCATCCGGACGTGCTCATCCTGACCGCCTCCATCGACCAGTGCCTGAACGAGCACGGCTACATCATGCCGGGCCTGGGCGATGCCGGTGACAAGATCTTCGGCACCAAGCAGAAGGAAACCTGATCGATGGCCGATGAATTCAACGAACCGCTGTGGCGCCAGGTCATCTCTGGCGCGCAGATGCTCTTCGTGGCCTTCGGCGCGCTGGTGCTGATGCCGCTGATCACCGGCCTGGACCCGAACGTCGCGCTGTTCACCGCCGGCTTCGGCACCCTGATGTTCCAGATCGTCACCGGCCGCCAGGTGCCGGTGTTCCTGGCTTCGAGCTTCGCTTTCATCACCCCGATCATCCTCGCCAAGGGCCAGTTCGGCCTGGCGGCGACCATGGGCGGCGTGGTGGCGGCGGGTTTCGTCTACACCTTCCTGGGCCTGGCGGTGAAGGTAAAGGGCACCGGCTTCATCGACCGCCTGCTGCCGCCGGTGGTGATCGGCCCGGTGATCATCTCCATCGGCCTGGCCATGGCGCCTATTGCCGCCAACATGGCGATGGGCAAGGCCGGTGACGGCACCGAGCTGATCCCGTACAAGACCGCCATGTTCATCTCCATGCCGGCGCTGCTGACCACCCTGATCGTCGCGGTGTTCGGCAAGGGCATGCTGCGCCTGGTGCCGATCATCGCCGGCGTGCTGGTGGGCTACGGCCTGTCCTTTGCCTTCGGCGTGGTCGACGTGGCCAAGATCGTCGCCGCGCCCTGGCTGGAGCTGCCGAAGTTCACCGCGCCGGAATTCAACTGGCAGGCGATCCTGTTCATCGTCCCGGTAGCACTCGCTCCGGCCATCGAGCACATCGGCGGCGTCATCGCCGTGGGCGGCGTGACCGGCAAGAACTACCTGAAGACCCCGGGCCTGCACCGCACCCTGCTCGGCGACGGTATCGCCACCTCCGCCGCCGGCCTGTTCGGCGGCCCGCCGAACACGACCTACGCGGAAGTGACCGGCGCGGTGATGCTGACCAAGAACTACAACCCGAAGATCATGACCTGGGCGGCGGTGTTCGCCATCGGCCTGGCCTTCATCGGCAAGTTCGGCGCCATCCTGCAGAGCATCCCGGTACCGGTCATGGGCGGCATCCTCTGCCTGCTGTTCGGCACCATCGCCTCGGTGGGCATGAACACCCTGATCCGCCACAAGGTGGACCTGTCCCAGGCACGCAACCTGTGCATCGTCTCGGTCACCCTGGTGTTCGGCATCGGTGGCGTGCTGATCGGCACCGGCACCGGCCCGGACGATTTCGGCCTGAAGGGCATCGCCCTGTGCGCCATCGTCGCCATCCTGCTCAACCTGATCCTTCCGGGCGAGGAAGGCTGGGAGAACAAGGCGCTGGAGCAAGGCGCCGGCGATTCCCCCGCCGAGAAGCCCGCCGAGTGAGGTAGCGGGGCCCCCCGGCGGGGGCGGCCCGGCCCCCCCGCCCGCCCCCAACGGCATTTTTTCCCCCGCCTTTTTCCAAACAAATTAAAACCGGGCGCCCGTGGGCGCGGTTTTCCTTTGCTACGATAGCCTTACAG
>NZ_JBGLYK010000106.1:0-19133 GCF_047304025.1 Pseudomonas sp. Pseusp97
TTTTTTTCTCCCTCCCCCGCCCCCCCCCCCCCCCCCCCCCCCCCGCCCCCCCCCCCCCCCCCCCCCCCCACCCCCCCCCCCTCCTACAGGAAACCATCAACTGACCAGGACCCGCCCCAGAACCTCGCGCACCTTGCCGATGCCTTCATGCAGCGCCTGCTCGATCTCGGCCATGGTGATGATGCCGCTGGACTTGCCCGCGGCCGGGTTCACCACCAGCGACAGGCAGGCATAGGGCAGGTCCAGTTCGCGGGCCAGCGCGGCTTCGGGCATGCCGGTCATGCCGATGATGTCGCAACCGTCGCGCTCCAGCTTGGCCACTTCCGCCACGGTTTCCAGGCGCGGGCCCTGGGTCGCGGCGTACACGCCGTGGCTGCTGTACGCATAACCCAGCCCTTGCAGGGCGGCGATCAGCTTCTGCCGCAGCGGCTCGTCGTAGGGATGGCTGAAATCGATGTGGGTCACATGGTCGATGTCGCCGGCGAAATAAGTGTGCTCGCGGCCCCAGGTGTAATCGATGATCTGGTGCGGTACGCAGAGATGGCCACTACCCATGGCGGCGTGGATGCCGCCTACGGCGTTCACTGCCAGGATGGCTTCGGCGCCGGCCTGCTGCAGCGCCCAGAGGTTGGCGCGGTAGTTCACCTGGTGCGGCGGGAAGCGATGCGGGTGGCCGTGGCGGGCCAGGAACAGAACCTCGCGGCCGGCGAACTCGCCACGCTGGATGGCCGCCGAGGGCGCGCCGTAGGGCGTATCCAGCTCGATGGCGTCCTTCAGGGTCAACCCTTCCAGCTGGGTCAGGCCGGTGCCGCCGATGATGGCGTAGACAGTCATGGCAAATCCTTAATCGATCAGTTGTGCGGCGCGCAGCTCGCCGACGGCTTGTTGCCAGCGCGGCAGCTGCTTGTATTCGGTACCCGGCCAGCCCTTGGCGCGCATGCGTTGCAGGCGCTGCGGCGGGGTGACCTTGAGGCGCTGCAGTGCGCTCAGGGCCAGTTCGGCGGAAGCGCGGTCATTGCACACCAGGCCCATGTCGCAGCCGGCACTCAGCGCAGCCTCGATGCGGTTGGCGGCATCGCCGACCACATGGGCGCCCGCCATGGACAGGTCATCGCTGAAGATGACGCCGTCGAAGCCCAGCTCGCCGCGCAGGATGTCCTGCAGCCAGCGACGGGAGAAACCAGCGGGGTTCGGATCGACCTGCGGATAGATCACGTGGGCCGGCATCAGCGCATCCAGCTCGCCGGACAGGCGCTGGAAAGGAACCAGGTCGACGGCGCGGATCTGTTCCAGCGTGCGCTCGTCTTCGGGGATACCTACATGGGAATCGACTTCCGCCCAGCCATGGCCAGGGAAGTGCTTGCCGGTGGAAGCCATGCCCGCGGCGCGCATACCCCGGATGAACGCACCGGCCAGCGCGACGGCGCGTTCCGGATTGCCTTCGAAGGCGCGACTGCCAACCACCGCGCTGCGCTGGTGATCCAGATCCAGCACCGGAGCGAAGCTCAGGTCGAGCCCAACCGCCAGCACTTCAGTGGCCATCAGCCAGCCGCACTGCTCGGCCAGCCGCTCGGCATTGGCATTATCGGCAATGGCGCGCATCGCCGGCAGGCGCAGGAAACCCTGGCGCAGGCGCTGCACCCGGCCACCTTCCTGATCGACCGCCAGCAGCAGGTCGGGACGCACCGAGCGAATGGACGCCATCAGCTCACGCACCTGGCGCGGCGACTCGATGTTGCGGGCGAAGATGATCAGGCCACCGACTTCCGGGTGGCGCAGGATCTGGCGGTCCTCGGCGGTAAGCCAGGTGCCGCCGATGTCGAGCATCAGGGAGCCTTGCATGTGCATTCCTTTCAATTCAGTTGCGCCGCCTGCCACTCGGGGCAGGCGGCCTCTTCGATTCGGACCCGGCAATGGAGAGGAAGCCGGGGGAAGAGTTCCAGCAGGTCGTCATTGCGCAGGCGGATACAGCCGTGGGACAGCGGCGTGCCCATGGGCTCGCAGTCCGGCGTGCCGTGCAGATAGATGTAGCGGCGGAAGGTATCGACCGCACCCATCCGATTGCGCCCCGGCTCGCAGCCGCTGAGCCAGAGGATGCGCGAGAGTATCCAGTCGCGGCCGGGAAACGCCTCGTGAAGCTCGGCCGTCCAAGTCTCACCGGTCCAGCGCCGCGCCTTGAGGACCGCCCCTTTGGGCAGTCCATCGCCAATCCGTGCACGGACCTGATGCAAGCCACGCGGCGTGCAGCCGGAACCGTTGCGCTCCCCTGCGCCGTTGGCGGCGCTGGACACCGGAACACGCACGACAAGACGCCCCGCGGCGAAGCCGTAGAGCATCTGGTCAGCAAGGGAGATATGAAGAAGGTCGAGATCAGCCATGGCCGGCTACTGTAGCCGATCGGGCCGACGCAGCCCAGCACGAAGCCGGGCCCGGATCAGACCTTGGCGGGCGCCTGGGTGGCACTCGACTTGGTACGCGGCTTGAGCTGCGCACCGGCCAGCGACGGATCGCTGACACCGCTGTCGGCACGCATGCCGGCGGCGAGGAACGGCACCATCAGGCGCATTACCTGCTCGATGGACGTATTCACACCGAAATCGTTCTCGGCCATGGCACGCAGCGCCTTGATGCCGGACATGCTGAACACCGCGGTACCCAACATGAAGTGCACGCGCCAGAACAGCTCCAGCGGCGGCAGGCGCGGCGCGGATTCATGCACCAGCAGCATGTAGCGGCGGAACACCTTGCCGTAGACCTCTTCGAGGTACTTGCGCAGGTGTCCCTGGCTCTGGCTGAAGGCCAGGCCGAGCAGGCGCATGAAGATCGACAGGTCGTTGCCGCTGCGCGGCTTCACTGCCATGGCCTGGACCACGAGCAGCTCCAGCAACTCTTCCAGGGTGGCGCGCGGGGCGTCGGGCTTGGCCTGGCGGCGGTCCAGCTCCTTCTCGAGGCTGGCGCAGAACGGGCCGAGGAAGCGCGAGAAGACCGCCTGGATCAGCGCCTTCTTCGAGCCGAAGTGATAGTTCACCGCTGCGAGGTTCACCCCCGCCTTGCTGGTGATCAGACGCAGGGAGGTTTCGGCGAAGCCTTTCTCCGCGAACAGCTGTTCCGCAGCATCCAGGATGCGTTCGACGGTTTCCGACTGGGCCATGGCTACTCCGCCTGACAAACACTTGTTTGAAACATACGTTTCAGCGCCGTGTATTGTCAAGCAAAGTGCGATGGATTGTTACCAATATCATGGCAATGCGACGAGACACCTTATTTAAGGCAAGACGCTTGCCAAAGCCCAAAGGTTACATGCGCGACCGCGCCATCGAGGGCTACGCCCAATAAAAGCATTGCCAGCCCGCCATCACTGTATATAATTCCAGGCACTGTATAAAAAGCCAGAGTATGGACATGCTGAAGCTCACGCCGCGCCAAGCCGAGATCCTCGCCTTCATCAAACGCTGCCTGGAAGCCAACGGCTACCCGCCCACCCGCGCGGAAATCGCCCAGGAACTCGGCTTCAAGTCGCCCAACGCCGCCGAGGAGCACCTGAAAGCCCTCGCCCGCAAAGGTGCCATCGAGATGACCCCGGGCGCCTCGCGCGGCATCCGTATCCCCGGCTTCGAGCCCAAGGCCGCCGCCAATGACGACGAACTGCCGATTATCGGCCGCGTCGCCGCCGGTGCGCCGATCCTCGCCGAGCAGAACGTCGACGACACCTGCCGGATCAACCCCACCTTCTTCAACCCGCCTGCCGATTACCTCCTTCGCGTACGCGGCCAGAGCATGAAGGACGTCGGCATCATGGACGGCGACCTGCTCGCCGTGCATGTCACCCGCGAGGCGCGCAACGGCCAGATCGTCGTCGCCCGCCTGGGTGAGGAGGTAACGGTGAAGCGCTTCAAGCGCGAAGGCAGCAAGGTCTGGCTGCTCGCCGAGAACCCGGAGTTCGCCCCCATCGAGGTCGATCTCAAGGAACAGGAACTGGTCATTGAAGGCTTGAGCGTCGGCGTGATCCGTCGCTGAACAGGAGACATCCATGCAGTACCCGCAGCCGCACAACCTGCCGCAACTCCCGCTGTTCCAGGAAGCACTCTGGGCGGGCGGTACTGCTCCCCTGCTTCCGGAACTGATGGAGGAAGAGCCCGCCGCCGAGGATAACTCCTTCAGCGAGATCGCCCTGCGCGGTCTTCCCGGCCAATGCCTGATGCTGTTGGCCCCGATGCTCCGCGAGCTGAGCGAGGAAAGCGACTCCCGCTGGCTCACCCTGATCGCCCCGCCCGCCAGCCTGACCCCGGAGTGGCTGCGCAAGGCCGGCCTGAACCGCCAGGGCATCCTGCTGCTGCCGGCCCGTGATCAGGCTGCCGCCCATGCCCTTGCCTGCGAGGCGCTGCGCCTGGGCAACAGCCACACCGTGGTGAGCTGGCTCAATCTAAGCGAGAAAGCGCGCACGCAACTGTCCCGCGCCGCGGTTGCCGGCCAGGCGCAGAGTCTGAATATCCGTCTGGGATGATCTGATCGGGAAACTTCGCCGCGAACGCGGCGAAGCGGCAAAACTCAGTGCAGGACGCGCGGGCCTTCATCGTCCATGCTCATGTCGCCGCCTTCGGCGAGACGACCGGCCATCTGGACGCCAACATTGAACATCGCCTTGGCGATCTCGATGTGCTGCCCCTGCAGGAAGCCCTTGGCATCGGCGGAGAACTCCAGGGTCACCAGCGCCTCCTCCTCGTCCGCGCGACGCAGCACGATACGCCCGTCAGGCAGCTCGACAATTTCCAGAAATGAGGTTGGCATAGCGACGTTCTCCACAGCAGAACGACTAGTGTAACAGCCACATCCGCTACACCCTAGCCAAAGCTTGCACGGACCGACCGGAAGGCCGGCGCCCTGTGATGCGGGAATCAGAGCTCGGTAAGCGAAGCGCGAAAACGCAGCACCAGCTCCTTCAGGGATTTGCGCCAGGCCTCCAGCTCATCATGACCCAACTCGGCCGGCGCCTCGTCGTCGACGTTCACCGCCTGGATCAGCGGCTGGGTCGGATCGACCTTGGCCTTCTTCGGCTCGCTCGGCGGCTGGAACAGCGCGGCGTAGGCGGCCAGCAGGCGGCCCAGCCAGGCTTCCGGCGATTGCGCCAGTTCGACCATCTCCGCCAGCTCCGGGCTGGGCGCGGCAGCCAGAACTTCGGCATTCAGCAGCAGCTCGACGCGCGGCGCACGGGCCTGGGGCAGGCGGTAGTAGCCGGCGATCTCATGAGCCACGCCCAGCACGGCTCCGTAGAGATGGAACAGCGCTGCTTCGCGCTCAGCCTGGATGCGCGCCTGGGCGTTCATCGCGCGCGCCGCTTCGGCGCTGCGCCAGGCTTCCAGGGCGAGGCCGGCGAAGAACAGCTTCTGGTTGGTGCGGGTATAGAGTTCGTTCGCCAAGACCTGAGCCCTCTGCAGTCGACTTCGGCAGTATAAGCACGCCCCGCCTCAGCGGGGCGCACCTTCCATCAGCGCTTGTCTTCGACTTTCCACTTGCCGCCGTCGAAGAACGCTCGCCAGCCGGTGGGCTTGCCGTCGACTTCGGACTGCACGTACTGCTCCTTGGTCTTGCGGCTGAAGCGGATCACCGCCGGCCGACCATCCGGGTCTTTTGCCGGCGCGGCGAGCAGGAAGTGGTACTTCGGATCCAGCTCGTCCTTGTGCGGCAGCAGTTCGGCGACCAGCGGAGCGCGGGTCTCGCGGTTCTTCGGGAACTGGCTGGCGGCGAGGAACAGGCCGGAAGCGCCGTCACGCAGTACGTAGATGTCGTCCACCTTCTCGCACTTGAGTTCCGGCATGCGGATGGCGTCCATCTTCGGCGGTGCGGGCTCGCCATTCTTCAGCAGCTTGCGGGTGTTCTTGCAGGTCGGGTTGGTGCAACCGAAGAACTTGCCGAAGCGGCCGGTCTTGAGCTGCATCTCGCTGCCGCACTTGTCGCACTCCAGGCTCGGGCCTTCGTAGCCCTTGATGCGGTACTGGCCTTCCTCGATCTCGTAGCCTGCGCAGTCCGGATTGTTGCCACAGATGTGCAGCTTGCGCTTTTCGTCGACCAGGTAGGCGTCCATCGCGGTGCTGCAGATCGGGCAACGGTGCTTGCCACGCAGTACGCGGGATTCGGACTCGCCTTCGTCATCCGCGGCGATCTCGTCGCCCGGAATCAGGTTCACGGTCGCCTTGCAGCGCTCTTTCGGCGGCAGGCTGTAGCCCGAGCAGCCGAGGAACACGCCGGTGGAGGCGGTTCGGATCATCATCGGCCGGCCGCACTCGCGGCAGGGGATGTCGGTCAGGGTCGGCTGGTTGGCGCGCATGCCGTCGTTGGAGGCCTCGGCAAGGTCGAGCTTCTTGCGGAAGTCGCCGTAGAACTCGTCCAGCACGTGTTTCCAGTCGCGCTCCCCCTGAGCCACGTCATCGAGGTTCTCTTCCATGCCGGCGGTGAAGCCGTAGTCCATCAGGTTGGAGAAGCTCTCGTTGAGGCGGTCGGTGACGATGTCGCCCATTTTCTCCGCATAGAAGCGGCGGTTGTGGGTGGTGACGTAGCCACGCTCCTGGATGGTGGAGATGATCGCCGCGTAGGTGGAAGGACGGCCGATGCCGCGCTTTTCCAGCTCCTTGACCAGGCTGGCTTCGGAGAAGCGCGCCGGCGGCTTGGTGAAGTGCTGGCTCGGATCGAGCTTGAGCAGCTTCATGACGTCACCCTGGTTCATGACCGGCAGGACGTCGTCCTCGCCCGGCTTGCTCTGCTGCGGCAGCACCCTGGTGTAGCCGTCGAACTTGAGGATGCGGCCCTTGGCGCGCAGCTCGAAGTCACCGGCAGCGGCGCTGACGGTGGTGGACAGGTACTCGGCCGGCGGCATCTGGCAGGCCACGAACTGGCGCCAGATCAGGTCGTACAGGCGCTCGGCGTCGCGTTCCATGCCCGACAGCTGGGTCGGACGCAGGTTGACGTCGGAAGGACGAATCGCTTCGTGCGCTTCCTGGGCGCCTTCCTTGCTGGAGTAGAAGTTCGGCTTGGCCGGCAGGTATTTCTTGCCGAACTCGCTGTCGATGAAGCCGCGCACCATGTCGATGGCGTCGGCCGACAGGTTGGTCGAGTCGGTACGCATATAGGTGATGTAGCCGGCTTCGTAGAGACGCTGGGCCATCATCATGGTCTTCTTCACCCCGAAGCCCAGGCGGTTGCTCGCGGCCTGCTGCAGGGTGGAGGTGATGAAAGGCGCCGAGGGCTTGCTCGAAGTGGGCTTGTCCTCGCGCTTGGCGATGCTGTAGCTGGAGACCTTGAGCTTCTCCAGGGCAGCGGTGGCCTGGGCTTCGTTCAGCGGCTTGAAGGCTTCGCCCTTCTCGCGCACCACCTCGAAGCGGACCTTGTCGTTCTTCGGCGTACCGAGGTCGGCATGCACTTCCCAGTACTCTTCGGGGACGAAGGCGCGGATCTCGCGCTCACGCTCGACCACCAGCTTCACCGCCACCGACTGCACGCGGCCGGCCGACAGGCCGCGGGCGATCTTGGCCCACAGCAGCGGCGAGACCATATAGCCCACCACGCGATCGAGGAAGCGGCGCGCCTGCTGGGCATTCACGCGGTTGATATCCAGTTCGCCGGGCTGGGAAAAGGCTTCCTGGATGGCCTTCTTGGTGATTTCGTTGAAGACCACGCGCTTGTAGCGCGAGTCGTCGCCGCCGATGGCCTCGCGCAGATGCCAGGCAATGGCCTCCCCTTCGCGGTCCAAGTCGGTTGCGAGATAGATGGTGTCGGCATCCTTGGCCAGGCGGCGCAGTTCCTCGATCACCTTTTCCTTGCCGGGCAGAATCTCGTACTTGGCCTTCCAGCCGTGCTCCGGATCGACGCCCATGCGGGTGAAGAGCTGGCGCTTGGCCTTCTCCTTCGGCGACAGGGCCGGCGCTTCGGAAGCCGTCTTGCGCGCTTTCGCCGCAGGCTCCTTCGACGCGGACGAGCCACTGGTGGGCAGGTCGCGGATGTGGCCGATGCTCGACTTCACCACGTACTGGTTGCCCAGGTACTTGTTGATGGTCTTGGCCTTGGCCGGTGATTCCACGATGACCAGCGATTTACCCATGGATCGGAAGATTCCTGCGTCGAAAAGATGAATTTATAAGGAGGGAGGAGCTAGGAGCGGCACCGCTATATATAGTGGCGGTCGCGCCAAGGTCAAGCTTGGGTTTCGCCGGACGGGCCGGTTGCGAGCCCCAGCGGATCGTCTTGCGCACTGACCAGGGCGAAGCGCGGAAGCTTCTCGCCATTCACCTCCACCGCTTCGGTGAACATGCTCAGCGGGCGCACCCAGAGGCCGAATTCGCCGTACAGCGCCTGGTAGATGACCACCTCTTCCTCGGTCTCCGAATGCCGGGCAACGCCGAGTACGCGGTACTGCTGTCCCTTGTAGTGTCGATACAATCCGGGCTGCAAGTGCATGTCGGTTCCCCCTCGGCCGGCCAAAAGGCGGCGATTGTGCTCATTGCGCGGCCGTCGGGCAATCCCCGTCCGACAAAAACGAAAGCCGGGGCACAAGGCCCCGGCTCTCCCATCGACGAAAGCTTAGACGCGTTCGAAGACGGTAGTGATGCCCTGACCGAGACCCACGCACATGGTGGATACGCCCAGGGTGCCACTGTTCTGCTTCATCACGTTCAGCAGGGTGCCGGAAATACGCGCACCGGAGCAGCCGAACGGGTGACCCAGGGCGATGGCGCCGCCGTGCAGGTTGACCTTCTCTTCCATCTTGTCGAGCAGCTTGAGGTCCTTCAGCACCGGCAGGGCCTGGGCGGCGAAGGCTTCGTTGAGCTCGAAGAAGTCGATGTCGTTGATGGTCAGGCCGGCGCGCTTGAGCGCCTTGTTGGTCGACGGCACCGGGCCATAGCCCATGATCGCCGGGTCAACGCCCGCCACGGCCATGGCGCGAACCACGGCCATCGGCTGCACGCCTAGGTCCTGGGCGCGCTGGGCGCTCATGACGATCATGCAGGAAGCGCCGTCGGTGATCTGCGAGGAAGTACCTGCAGTCACGGTGCCGCCTTTCGGGTTGAAGGCCGGCTTCAGGGCCGCCAGGCTTTCCAGGGTGGTTTCCGGACGGATGGTTTCGTCGAAGTCGAAGACCTTCAGGAAGCCGTTCTCGTCGTAACCTTCCATCGGGATGATTTCGTCCTTGAACTTGCCTTCCTGGGTCGCTTTCCAGGCCAGCTGGTGCGAACGCACGCCGAACTTGTCCTGCGCCTCGCGGGTGATGCCGTGCATCTTGCCCAGCATTTCGGCGGTCAGGCCCATCATGCCCGACGCCTTGGCAGCGTACAGCGACATGTGCGGGTTCGGATCGACGCCGTGCATCATGCCGACGTGGCCCATGTGCTCCACGCCGCCGATGACGAAGACGTCACCGTTGCCGGTCTGGATTGCCTGCACGGCAGTGTGCAGGGCGCTCATGGACGAGCCGCACAGGCGGCTGACGGTCTGGCCGGCGCTGGTGTGCGGGATCTGGGTCATCAGCGACGCCATGCGCGCGATGTTCCAGCCCTGCTCCAGGGTCTGGTTGACGCAGCCCCAGATCACGTCCTCGACTTCCGCCGGGTCGATCTTCGGGTTGCGCTCCAGGAGCTTGCTGATCAGGTGCGCGGACATGTTCTCCGCGCGGGTGTTGCGGTGCATGCCACCCTTCGAACGGCCCATCGGGGTGCGGCCGAAGTCGACAATGACGGCGTCTCTCGGATTCAGGCTCATAAATTCACTCTCGCTCTATTCGTTGCGCACTCAACCGAAGAACTTCTGGCCGTTCTTGGCCATTTCACGCAGCTTCGCGGTCGGGTGGTACAGCGCACCCAGGTCGGCATACTGGTCGGCCAGTGCGACGAATTCGGCCACACCAATGGAGTCGATGTAACGCAGGGCACCGCCACGGAAGGGAGGGAAGCCGATGCCGTAGATCAGGCCCATGTCGGCCTCGGCAGCGGTTTCGACGATGCCGTCTTCCAGGCAGCGCACGGTTTCCAGGCACAGCGGGATCATCATGTAGTTGATGATGTCCTCGTCGGTCAGCTCGCGCTGCTCGGTAACGATGGACTTCAGCAGCTCATAGGCCTGCGGATCGGAGACTTTCTTCGGCTTGCCGCGCTTGTCGGTCTCGTAGGCGTAGAAGCCCTTGCCGTTCTTCTGGCCCAGGCGATTGGCGTCGTACATCACGTCGACGGCAGTCTTGCCTTCCACCGCCATGCGGTCCGGGAAGCCTTCGGCCATCACGTCGCGGCCGTGGTGGCCGGTGTCGATGCCGACCACGTCGGACAGGTAGGCCGGGCCCATGGGCCAGCCGAACTTCTCCATGATCTTGTCGATGCGCACGAAGTCCACGCCGAAGCCCAGCAGCTTGGAGAAGCCGCCGAAGTACGGGAACAGCACGCGGTTGACCAGGAAGCCGGGGCAGTCATTCACCACGATGGGGTTCTTGCCCATCTTCTTGGCGTAGGCCACGGTGGTGGCGACGGCGACGTCGCTGGACTTCTCGCCACGGATGACTTCGACCAGCGGCATCATGTGCACCGGGTTGAAGAAGTGCATGCCGACGAAGTTTTCCGGACGCTTGAGCGCCTTGGCCAGCAGGTTGATGGAGATGGTGGAGGTGTTGGATGCGAGGACCGCATCTTCCTTCACGACGCCTTCAACTTCTGCCAGAACGATCTGCTTGACCTTCGGATTCTCGACCACGGCTTCGACGACGATGTCGACGTTACCGAAGTCGCCGTAGGACATGGTCGGGCGAATGGCGTTCAGCGCCTCGGCCATCTTGGCCGGGGTCATGCGGCCTTTTTCGACGCGCTTGCCCAGCAGCTTCGAGGCCTCGTTCAGACCCATCTGGATACCCTCTTCGCGGATATCCTTCATCAGGATCGGAGTGCCCTTGGAAGCGGACTGGTAGGCGATGCCGCCACCCATGATGCCGGCGCCCAGTACGGCGGCCAGTTTCACGTCCTTGGCGATCTCGTCGTACTGCTTGGCCTTCTTCTTCAGGTCCTGATCGTTCAGGAACAGGCCGATCAGGCTCTGCGCAACCGAGGTCTTGGCCAGTTTCACGAAGCCCTGGGCTTCGATTTCCAGCGCCTTGTCACGACCGAAGTTGGCGGCTTTCTGGATCGACTTGATCGCTTCGACCGGAGCCGGGTAGTTCGGGCCGGCCTGGCCTGCGACGAAGCCCTTGGCGGTTTCGAAGGCCATCATCTGCTCGATGGCGTTCAGCTTGAGCTTTTCCAGCTTCGGCTGACGGCGGGCCTTGTGGTCCAGCTCGCCGGCGATGGCGCGCTTGACCAGGTCCAGAGCGGCAGCTTGCAGCTGCTCCGGAGCCACGACGGCGTCGACGGCGCCGACTTTCAGCGCGTCTTCAGCCTTGTTTTCCTTGCCCGAGGCGATCCACTCGACGGCGTTGTCGCAACCGATGATGCGCGGCAGGCGAACGGTGCCGCCGAAGCCCGGGTAGATGCCCAGTTTCACTTCCGGCAGGCCGACCTTGGCGGTGGCGCTCATGACACGGAAGTCGGCAGCCAGGCACATTTCCAGACCGCCGCCCAGGGCGATGCCGTTGATCGCGGCCACGGTCGGAACGTTCAGGTCTTCGAAGTCGCTGAAGATCTTGTTGGCTTCGAGGTTGCCGGCCAGCAGCTCTTCGTCGGGCAGCTTGAAGTTGTCGACGAACTCGGTGATGTCGGCGCCGACGATGAACACGCCCTTGCCGCTGGTCACGATCACGCCCTTGACGGACGCATCGGCCTTGATGGTATCGACTGCTTGGCGCAGTTCATTCAGGGTGAGTCGGTTGAACTTGTTGACGGACTCGCCCTTGAGGTCGAAATTCAGTTCGACGATGCCGCTCTCAAGAGCCTTAACCGTGATGGCTTTACCTTGGTAAATCATCAACTGATCTCCACGCTAGGGAAGCTTGAAATCACACGTCGGACACCGTGTATCGGGACCGTTCGGCAGCGCCGAGGTTAGTCCCAAAGCTTGCGGCACACCCGCCGACGCGATAGCCGGGGCGTTATGTTGGATCCTTCGCACGTGGCAAACGATCGATTCATACGCCCGTTTGATTTGGGTGCGCCCACCTTCTAGCAAAAGCCAATGCTTGTCAATCGGCGAGACGTAACAGTCGCAAAGCGGCCGGGGCGTCTGGGCCGGAGCATTCAGCGCAGCCCTGATACCCTATTCACCACGCCTATCGTGACAATTGCCACCTGGCACCGACGTCCCGACAGCCACTGTTCAAACCCCATGGCCCGCGCTAGAGTCGGGCGCAATGGCGATCTGCCTTCTGCCAACGCCGGCAGACGCCTGGAACCTGTGCAATACAAAACAACAAGAAGCCCATGGCTCCAAGGAGTTGGAACGATGCCCAGCCGCCCGCTCGTGCGTCTGCTGTCCGCGCTCGCGCTCACCGCCCTGCCCCTGGCCGCTGCCGCCGACGCCGCCAGCGACCTGCTCAACGTCCACCAGACGCGCCTCGCCGCCCAGCGCAGCCTCGGCGATTTCTTCATGTTCAATGCGATGGAAGGCGACCAGAAGTACGCCAAGCTGGTCGAGGCCTCGTCGCAGAGCGCCAGCGAGGCCCTGGGCAAGCTGGGGGAAATGCCCGGCAACGAATCGAAGAAGCTGAAGACCGAGTTGCAGGAGGAGTGGAAGGCCTATGCGGGCCAGTTGAAGACCCTCACCAGCGCGCTGGACAAGAGCGGCTACACCGACCTGCAACCGGTGGCCGACCTCGCCGCGCAGAACCGCAAGCTGCTGGAGACCGCCGAGCAGCTCTACACCAGGATCCAGGACGAAAGCGGCAGCAAGGTCCCGCCGCTGACCCAGCAGACCCGCGAGCAGAGCCTGCTGATGCAGGACATCGCGGTGGACTACGCCTCGCGCAACGCCTCGGTGGGCGCCAGCTTCTTCGGCGGCGGCGAGGAACGACCGCTGGACGATCTGGCCAACCGCTTCGCGATCAATCTGGTCAAGCTGCAACAGGCGCCGCAGACCACCCCGGAAATCGGCCAGGAACTACGCGGCGTGGCGATCAAATGGCGCTACATCGAGAAATCGCTGCAGAACTACAACCAGAACAGCGTGCCCTTTCTGATCAACAAATACTCCGACCGCATCATCGAGGACCTGGAGAAGGTCTCCGGCCTCTATGCCGCGCAGCAGAGCTGATCGCCTCAGGCATGCTGCTTGAGGAAGCTGGCGACCCGCTCCAGGTCGCTGCTGTCGCCGCGCTCGCCCCAGTACAGCGCCAGGAACTGCGGCGTCGCCTCGACCATGTACACATCCTTGGGCAGGTTGGCCAGCGCCTGGGCCAGCTCGGCCGGGGCGCTCGCTTCGCGCCAGCGGTCCAGCCACACTCCCGGTTCGCTCTGCCAGTAGCACCAGACATCCCGGTTCTTTCCACGGGCGCGGTGGTACTGCGCGCACTGGCGCGGCGGCTGGCGTTCCAGCCAGTGCGGCCAATCCTGTTGCGCCATCTGCATGGCCAGGCCCTGGCGCCGCGCCTTCAGGCGCAGGTCCATCTGCCCGCGCTGGCCGCGCGACGGGATCAGCCAGGTGAGCGGACTCAGCACCAGAGCGATGAGAAGAATTACCATCCAGGTAGTCATATCGGTTTTACCGGCCAAACAGGTCAAGCACGGCCATTGGGGCCATACTGATTACTAACGAGTCCCCCGGAGGAGACGCTCATGCCCTACCAACACATTCTGGTCGCCGTCGACCTAACCGAAGAATGCGATCCGGTGATGAAACGGGCGGTCGCGCTGGCCAAGGCCAATGACGCCCGGCTCTCGGCGGTGCATGTGGTCGAACCCATGGCCATGGCTTTCGGCGGCGACGTGCCGATGGACCTGTCGATGCTGCAACAGCAGCAGTTCGACCAGGCCAAGGAACGCCTGCACCAGTTCACCCTCACCTACGCCGAGGTCACCAGTTCCCAGTGTCACCTGGTCTACGGCCAGCCGCGCCAGGAAATCCACCGCCTCGCCGACGAGCAGGATTGCGACCTGATCGTTGTCGGCAGCCACGGGCGCCACGGACTCGCCCTGCTGCTGGGCTCTACCGCCAATGATGTACTGCACGGTGCGCCGTGCGACGTGCTCGCCGTACGCCTGCAGAAAACCAGCTGAGCCAACCCAAGTAGACAGCGGGCCCTGCGGGGCCCGCTTCGTTTCAGGCCCCGAGCATGTCCCCGCTCATCAGCAGCGGCCGCACCTTCTGCAGCTGCGCTTCCAGCGAGTAACTCATGCTCGACGCCATGGAGAAGAAGCTGAGGAAGGCCTTCAGGTTCGAATCGCCCTCGCAGGTCTCGTGAATCCGCTGCCAGAACGCCTGGTTCACCAACTGCAATTGCTGGAACTGCTTCACCAGTCCCTTCAGCTCCCAATCCGCATGCCGCCCTTCGCGGAAATTGAAGTACTGCCGCATCAGGTACAGCGACACCGCACGCAGGATGAACTCCTGGTTGCTGGCGAACGGCAGGTGCTGCTGCGCCATCGGCTTCAGCCGGCCCAGCAGCGGGCAGGCGCTGGTAGCCATGATCACACCGAGCAGCGCGCGCAGGCCTTCCTCCAGCCCCGCATGCTTGATGTATTCGCGCTCCGGCGTGCGCACCTGCACCGAGACCTTCTTGAAGGCCGGCAAACCGCGGAAATCCTCGATCACCCGGTGCAGGTCCACCGCCGCCGGGCAATGGCTGTACTGCGCCGGGTTGAGCGGGCAATTGCTGCAACGGTTGTTCTCCAGACGCGTCCAGCGTGGCGTCTGGGCGGCTATCTGCGGCTCGTACTGGCGTTCCAACTCGATGCGGTAACTGAACTCGTGCTCATCGTCCAGGGTAATGCGGTACTCGATTGCCATTCGGCCATCCCTAACAGTTTTTGATCAGCGATACGCACGGGCACATCACTGGACCGAACGGATCACTCTTCCAGCTCGGCCCAGCGTTCGATCAACCGGTCCAGCTCTTCCTGCAAGGTACCCAGGCGTGCCAGGGCGGCCTGGGCTTCGTCCTGCGGGCGCTGGTAGAAATCCGGCGACGCGGTTTCTGCCTGCAGCGCGGCCAGCTCGCCTTCCAGGGCTTCGATCTGCCCGGGGATGGCTTCCAGTTCGCGTTGCAGCTTGTAGCTCAGTTTCTTCTTCGGGGCCGCTTCCACCGCGGCAGCCGGTGCGGCTACCGGTTCTTCGACGACAGGTGCGGCAGCAGGCTTGTCGCCCTTCTCCTCACCCACGCCAAGCAACTTGGGCGAGCCGCCCTGGCGCAGCCAGTCCTGGTAGCCACCGACGAACTCGCGCACGCGCCCTTCACCCTCGAACACCAGGGTGCTGGTCACCACGTTGTCGAGGAAGGCCCGGTCGTGGCTGACCATCAGCACCGTGCCGTCGAAGGTCAGCAGCACTTCTTCCAGCAGTTCCAGGGTTTCCACGTCCAGGTCGTTGGTCGGTTCGTCCAGCACCAGCAGGTTCGCCGGCTTGCTGAACAACTTCGCCAGCAACAGGCGTGCCCGCTCGCCGCCGGACA
The DNA here is from genome assembly GCF_047304025.1 of Pseudomonas sp. Pseusp97. Classification (NCBI taxonomy): domain Bacteria; kingdom Pseudomonadati; phylum Pseudomonadota; class Gammaproteobacteria; order Pseudomonadales; family Pseudomonadaceae; genus Pseudomonas; species Pseudomonas sp. Pseusp97. Next base: position 15,560 of record NZ_JBGLYK010000106.1, read on the forward strand.
GCGCTTTCACCGGAGTACGGGCGCGCTGCGGGGAAAACAGGAAGTCGCCCAGGTAGCTGAGGACGTGGCGATTCTGACCGTTGATGGTGATGAATTCGCGACCTTCGGAAATGTTGTCGATGACGGTCTTTTCCGGCTCCAGCTGGTGACGCAGCTGGTCGAAATAAGCCACTTCCAGTCGCGTACCTTCCTTGACCGTGCCGGAGGTCGGCTGCAGGTCGCCCAGCAGCAGCTTGAGCAGCGTGGTCTTGCCGGTACCGTTGGCGCCGAGCAGGCCAATGCGGTCGCCGCGCTGCAGCACCAGGGAGAAATCACGGATCAGCGCCGGACCGCCCGGATGGGCGAAGCCGGCTTTCTCGACGACTATCACCTGCTTGCCGGACTTCTCGGCCGTTTCCATCTGGAAGCTGGCCTTGCCCTGACGCTCGCGCCGCTCGGCGCGTTCGTTGCGCATCGCCTTCAGCGCGCGGACGCGGCCTTCGTTACGGGTACGACGGGCCTTGATGCCCTGACGAATCCACACTTCCTCCTGGGCCAGGCGCTTGTCGAACAGCGCGTTGGCCGCCTCTTCCGCCGCCAGTTCCTGCTCCTTATGCACCAGGAAGCTGGCGTAGTCGCCGTTCCAGTCGATCAGGTGGCCGCGGTCCAGTTCGAGGATGCGGGTGGCCACGGCCTGCAGGAAGGAGCGGTCGTGGGTGATGAACAGCACGGCGCCGGGGAAGTCCGCCAGGGCATTCTCCAGCCAGGCGATGGCGCCGATGTCCAGGTGGTTGGTCGGCTCGTCCAGCAGCAGCAGGTCGGGCTCGGCCACCAGCGCCTGGGCCAGCAGCACGCGGCGGCGCCAGCCACCGGAGAGTTCGGCGAGGGTCTTGTCGGCCGGCAGTTGCAGGCGGCTCAGCGTGGTATCCACCAGTTGTCCGAGGCGCCAGCCATCGCGGGCTTCGAGGTCCTGCTGGACGCGCGCCAGCTTGTTCAGGTCCTCTTCGCTTTCGATGTGCATGCTCAGATGGTGGTACTGCGCCAGAAGCTCACCGACTTCGGCCAGGCCTTCGGCGACCACGTCGTAGACGGTACGGTCGTCGGCGCGCGGCAGTTCCTGCGGCAGCTCGCCGATCTTCAGGGACGGCGCACGCCAGATATCGCCGTCGTCGGGCTTCTGCTCGCCCTTGACCAGCTTGAACATGCTCGACTTGCCGGTGCCGTTGCGACCAATGACGCACACCCGCTCACCCCGGGCGATCTGCCAGGACACCTTATCCAGCAGCGGAGTGGTGCCAAAGGCAAGGGACACGTCGGTGAACTTGAGCAGGGTCATTGGGTATCTCCACAAACAGGGCGCGCAGTTTAAGGGAAAGCGCGCAAAAGTCAGAGGGCCGCACGCAAACTCGCTCGGCGAGACAAGCGTCCGCCTTTGCGCGGAGCATCCGTGGTGGCGCTTTCGCCCCCCTTGCGCAACAGGCTAAGCTAGGTGACAGCGGGCGCGCGCCCTCCAGCGCCCACCGATCATCTTCCCGGAAGAGCCATGCGCGGTCGCCTTTTTTCCCTGTTTTCCTGCCTGATCCTCAGCCTGTCCGCTTCGACAGTTAACGCAGCGTCCCTGCCCCAGCAGCGCCAGATGTACGACGAGGCGCAGAAGGCCCTGGCGCGCGGCGACAGCGGCCCGTACTTCGCCTACCAATCGGCCCTGGTCGATTATCCGCTGCAGCCGTACCTGGCCTACGACGAACTGACCAACCGCCTGAAAAGCGCCAGCAACGCCGAGATCGAGCGCTTCATCGAGCAGCACGGCGACCTGCCGCAGATCAACTGGCTGAAGTTGCGCTGGATGCGCCAGTTGGCCGACCGCGGCGATTGGAACACCTTCGTCCGTTATTACGACCCGAAGATGAACTTCACCGAGCTGGACTGCCTCTACGGCCAGTACCAGCTGGGCCATGGCAACAAGGCCGAGGGCTACGCCACCGCCGAGAAGCTCTGGCTGGTGGGCAAGCCGCAGCCCGACGCCTGCGACACCACCTTCGCCATGTGGCAGGCCGATGGCCAGCTCACCGAGGAGAAGGTCTGGAAACGCCTGAAACTGGCCGCCGAGAAAGGCAACTACAGCCTCGCCACGGTGCTCTCCAAGCGCCTGCCGACGCTCGGCAGCCAGGGCGCACTGATGGTCAACGTCGCGCAGAACCCTGCGCAACTGAGCCAGACCACCCGCTTCGGCGCCCGCGACCATGCTACCGCCGACGTGGTCGGCCTGGGCCTGCGCCGCCTCGCCAAGCAGGACCCGGAAAAGGCCATCAGCCTGCTCGACTACTACAGCTCGGTGCTGCCCTTCTCCAGCGACGAGAAGGTCTCCATCGCCCGCGAGATCGGCCTGAGCCTGGCGCGCCGCTACGATCCGCGCGCCCTGCCGATGATGGTCAAGTACGACCCCCAGCTACGCGACGACACGGTCACCGAGTGGCGCCTGCGCCTGCTGCTGCGCCTGGGGCGCTGGGAAGAGGCCTACGAGCTGACCCGTGCCCTGCCGCCGTCGCTGGCCGAGACCAACCGCTGGAAATACTGGCAGGCGCGCTCGCTGCAACTGGCGCAGCCACAGAACAAGCAGGCCGTCAGCCTGTACCAGCCGGTGGCGGGCGAGCGTGACTTCTACGGCTTCCTCGCCGCCGACCGGATCAACGCGCCCTACCAGTTGAACAACCGACCCGTATCACCGGACGCAGGCACGATGCAGCGCGTGCGCAACGCCCCGAGCACCCGCCGCGCCCTGGAGTTCTACGCCCGCGGCGAGATCATCAACGCCCGTCGCGAGTGGTACCACGCCGCCCGCCACCTGAGCCACGACGAGCTGCTCGCCCAGGCGAAGATTGCCTACGACATGCAGTGGTACTTCCCGGCCATTCGCGCAATCAGCCAGGCCAAGTACTGGGACGACCTCGATATCCGTTTCCCCATGGCCTACCGCAACACCCTGGTGCGCGAAGCACGCAATCGCGGCCTGCACTCCAGCTGGGTATTCGCCATCACCCGCCAGGAAAGCGCCTTCATGTCCGATGCGCGCTCCGGTGTCGGCGCCACCGGCCTGATGCAGCTGATGCCGGCGACCGCCAAGGAAACCTCGAAGAAGTTCGGCATTCCGCTGGCCTCGCCGCAGCAGCTCATCGTGCCCGACGTGAACATCCAGCTCGGCGCCGCGTACCTGAGCCAGGTGCACGGCCAGTTCAACGGCAACCGCGTGCTCGCCACCGCTGCCTACAACGCCGGCCCCGGCCGCGTGCGCCAGTGGCTGAAGGATGCGCGCCATCTGGCCTTCGACGTCTGGGTCGAGACCATCCCGTTCGACGAGACGCGCGCCTACGTGCAGAACGTGCTGTCCTATGCGGTGATCTACGGGCAGAAGCTCAACGCGCCGCAGCCCATCGTCGACTGGCACGAACGCTTCTTCGACGAACTCTGATCCACTCCCCCCCCCCCCCCCCCCCCCGGGGGGGGCCCCCCCCCAAAAAAAAAAAAAAAAAAAAAAGCCAAACCCCGCGTTTAAGGACAGTACAGGGCCCCCCCCCCCGGAACCCCGCGCGGGGCC
>NZ_JBGLYK010000107.1:0-18915 GCF_047304025.1 Pseudomonas sp. Pseusp97
TTTTTACCTCTTTGTCCCCCCTCTTGTCCTCTTGCGCCCCGCTCTATTTCTCTTTTTTGTCTTTTTCTGGCGGGCGGCCCCTCTCACCCCCCCCGCGCCCCCGTCGTGTTTTCTGAAATTCAAATTCCTGGAGAGCCGCATGGTTCCCGTAATAGCCCTGGTGGGCCGCCCCAACGTCGGCAAGTCCACCCTGTTCAACCGCCTGACCCGCACCCGTGACGCCATCGTCGCCGAGTACGCAGGTCTGACCCGCGACCGCCAATACGGCGAGGCCAAGTGGCAGGGCAAGAAATTCATCGTCATCGATACCGGTGGTATTTCCGGTGACGAAGAGGGTATCGACGCCAAGATGGCCGAGCAGTCGCTGCAGGCCATCGAAGAGGCCGATGCCGTCCTGTTCATGGTCGACTCCCGCGCCGGCCTCACCGCCGCCGACGAGATGATCGGCGAGCACCTGCGCAAGAAGAACAAGCGCACCTACCTGGTGGCCAACAAGGTCGACACCGTCGATCCGGACATCGCCCGCGCCGAATTCAGCCCGCTGGCCCTGGGGCATGCGATCCCGATCGCTGCCGCCCACGGCCGCGGCATCACCCAGATGCTCCAGGAAGCCCTGGGCGAGATGTTCGCCCCGGAGCCGGAAGCACCGGAAGACAACGACCTGCCCAGTGAGCTGGAAGAGGTCGCCGAAGGCGAGGAAGCCAAGCGCATCCCCGGCCCGAGCGAGAAGGATGGCATCAAGATCGCCATCATCGGTCGCCCCAACGTCGGCAAGTCCACCCTGGTCAACCGCATGCTCGGTGAAGAGCGCGTGATCGTGTACGACCAGGCCGGCACCACCCGCGACAGCATCTACATCCCCTTCGAGCGCAACGAAGAGAAGTACACTCTGATCGACACCGCCGGCGTACGCCGCCGCGGCAAGATCTTCGAAGCGGTGGAAAAGTTCTCCGTGGTGAAGACCCTGCAGGCGATCCAGGACGCCAACGTGGTCATCTTCGTCATGGACGCCCGCGAAGGCGTGGTCGAACACGACCTCAACCTGCTCGGCTTCGTGCTGGAGACCGGCCGTGCGCTGGTCATCGCGCTGAACAAGTGGGACGGCATGGAATCGGCCGAGCGCGACTACGTGAAGACCGAGCTGGAACGCCGGCTGATGTTCGCCGACTTCGCCGACATTCACTTCATCTCCGCGCTGCACGGCACCGGGGTCGGCCACCTGTACAAGTCGGTGCAGGATTCCTTCCGTTCCGCTGTGACCCGCTGGCCCACCAGCAAGCTGACGCAGATTCTCGAAGACGCCATCCAGGTCCACCAGCCGCCGATGGTCAACGGCCGCCGCATCAAGCTGCGCTATGCGCACCTGGGTGGCGCCAACCCGCCGCTGATCGTGATCCACGGCAACCAGGTCGACGCGGTGCCCAAGGCCTATACCCGCTACCTGGAGAAGACCTTCCGCCGCGTGCTGAAGCTGGTCGGCACGCCGATCCGCATCGAGTACAAGGGCGGCGACAACCCGTTCGAGGGCAAGAAGACCCAGCTCACCGATCGCCAGGTCAACAAGAAGCGCCGCCTGATGTCGCACCACAAGAAGGCGGAGAAGAAGAAGAAGGACAAACGTAAATAACGTCTGTCAGGCTTCAGGCCGCAAGCCGCAGGCGATAGAGTAGGGACTTCCCTCTCATCGCCTGCGGCCTGTAGTCACGCCATGCTTACCAGCAAACTGCCGAATGTCGGCACCACCATCTTCACCCGCATGTCCCAGCTCGCCGCGCAAAGCGCAGCGCTGAACCTCTCCCAGGGCTTCCCCGACTTTCCTGCTCCCGCGCCGTTGCTCGAAGCGGTTGCCCGCCATGTCATGGCCGGGCATAACCAGTACAGCCCGATGACCGGCCTGCCGGCACTGCGCGAACAGGTCGCGGCCAAGGTCGCCAGCTTCTATGGCCGCAACGTCAGCGCCGACGCCGAGGTGACCATCGTCCCCGGCGCGACCGAAGGCATCTTCTGCGCGGTGCAGGCGCTGATCCGCGCCGGCGACGAAGCCATCGTCCTCGACCCCTGCTACGACAGCTACGAGCCTTCGGTTGAACTGGCCGGCGGCCGTTGCGTGCACGTCGCCTTGAGCCAGCCGGACTTCCGCATCGACTGGCAGCGCCTGGCGGACGCCATCACTCCGCGCACGCGCCTGATCTTCCTCAACAGCCCGCACAACCCCAGCGGCGCGCTGATCGACGGTGCCGACCTGGATCGTCTCGCCGAGCTGATCCGTGACCGCGAGATCTACGTGATCAGCGACGAGGTCTACGAGCACCTCATCTACGACGGCGTGCAGCACGCCAGCGTGCTGGCCCACGACGAGCTGTATCCGCGCGCTTTCGTCATCAGCTCCTTCGGCAAGACGTACCACGTCACCGGCTGGAAGACCGGCTACGTGGTGGCGCCGCCGGCGCTGTCAGCGGAGATGCGCAAGATCCACCAGTACGTGAACTTCTGCGGGGTGACTCCGCTGCAGTACGCGCTGGCCGACTTCATGGCCGCGCATCCCGAGCACCTGCGCGAGCTGCCGGGCTTTTACCAGGCCAAGCGCGACCTGTTCTGCGACCTGCTGGAAGGCTCGCGCTTCACCTTCCAGCGCGCCGCTGGCACCTACTTCCAGGTGGTGGATTACTCGGCGATCCGCCCGGACCTGGACGACGTGGCCATGTCCGAATGGTTGACCACCGAGCACGGCGTGGCCGCCATCCCGGTCTCGGTGTTCTACCAGCAGGCCCCAGCCGACATGCGCCTGGTGCGCTTCTGCTTCGCCAAGAAAGAGGAGACGCTGCGCCAGGCAGCGGAACGACTATGCGCGATCTGACTCGACTGCCCGACCTTAAGCTGGCGCTGGTGCAGACGACCCTGGTCTGGCACGACGCCCAGGCCAACCGTGAGCGCTTCGACTCGCTGCTGGAGAGCGCCCGCGGCGCGGACGTGGTGATCCTCCCGGAGATGTTCACCACCGGCTTTTCCATGGACTCCGAGGCACTGGCCGAAGCGGAGGAGGGCGCGACCTATGCCTGGCTGCGCGAGCAGGCTTCGCGGCTCGATGCCGTGGTCTGCGGCAGCGTGATCATCCGTGCCGCTGACGGCAGCCATCGCAACCGTCTGCTCTGGGTGCGCCCGGATGGCGAGGTGCAGTACTACGACAAGCGCCACCTGTTCCGCATGGCGGGCGAGCACGAGCACTACAAGGCGGGTGAGCAACAGGTGCTGCTGGAGTGGAAAGGTTGGCGGATTCGCCCGCTGGTCTGCTACGACCTGCGCTTCCCGGTGTGGAGCCGCGATGCGCAAGGTACCGACCTGTTGCTCTACACCGCCAACTGGCCGGCGGCGCGCCGCCAGCACTGGAACCGCCTGCTTCCGGCACGGGCCATCGAAAACCTCTGCTATGTCGCAGCGGTCAATCGCGTCGGTGAAGACGGCAAGGGCCACGCCTATTCCGGCGACAGCCAGGTGCTGGATTTCCAGGGCGACAACCTGCTGGCCGCCGGCAACGCCGACGGGGTCTTCCAGATTGCCCTGAGCGCAGCGGAGCTGGCGGCTTACCGCGAGCGCTTCCCGGCCTATCTCGATGCCGATGAGTTCGAGATCCGAAGTTGACCGGATGCCAATCGCGGACGAAGTCCGCTCCTACGAAAGCCTGATGCTTTTGTAGGAGCGAGCTTGCTCGCGAACGCTCCAACGCATGATCTGGGCGGTTCGCGAGCAAGCTCGCTCCTACAGGTCTACCTGTCCTTCAATACGCGCTGGCGGTATTCAACCGCTGGATTGCCTCGTCACTGAGCTTCAGGTCCACCGCTGCGATCAGGTCCGGCAACTGCTCCAGCTTCGATGCGCTGGCGATCGGCGCGGTGATGCTCGGGCGGGCCATCAGCCAGGCGAGGGCGACCTGCGTCGGCGTCGCAGCAAGGTCGCCGGCCACCTCTTCCAGCGCATCGATGATGGCGAAGCCGCGCTCGTTCATGAAGTTCTTCACCTTGTAGCCGCGCACGCTGCTCTTGCCCAGGTCCGCCTCGCTGCGGTACTTGCCGGTGAGGAAGCCGGCGGCCAGCGAATAGAAACTGATTACCCCGAGCCCCAGCTGCTGCACCGTGGGTTCCAGGTTGGTTTCGTAGTTGGCGCGGTCGTAGAGGTTGTAGTTGGGCTGCAGGCTCTGGTAGTTCGGCAGCTTCAGCCGGTCGCACACTTCGCGCGCCTCGCGCAGGCGCTTGGCCTCCAGGTTCGACGCGCCGATCACCCGCACCTTGCCGGTTTCCACCGCCTCGGCGAAGGCGCCCATGGTTTCTTCCATCGAGGTATGCGGGTCGTCGCAGTGCGATTGGTAGAGGTCGATGTAGTCGGTCTGCAGGCGCTTGAGCGAGCGCCCCAGCGCCTGCTCGATATAAACCGCTGACAGGCCCTTGTGGCCATTGCCCATGTCCATGCCGACCTTGGTCGCGATCTGCACCTGGTTGCGCTTGCCGGTCTTCTTCAGCCATTTGCCGATGAGGATTTCCGACTCGCCGCCTTCGTGGCCGGGGACCCAGCGCGAGTAGACGTCGGCGGTATCGATGCAGTTGAGCCCGGCGTCGACCAGCGCATCCAGCAGGCGGAACGAGGTCGCCTCGTCGGCCGCCCAGCCGAACACGTTGCCGCCGAATACCAGTGCGGGAATCTTCAGGCCGGACCGGCCGAGTTCGCGGGTACGCATCTGCGTTGGCTCCTGAGGCTGTGCGGGAACCCTCAGTGTAGACGCCGTCCCTGCGGTCGCCGGGCGGAATGACCGGCAGTGCGACGCCGACTGGTCTATCATGGCGGCCAGCCCTATTGCCGAGTGCCCGCCATGACCACGACTCCCTACCTGCTGGACCAGCTGGAAACCGCCGACATGCTGTTGATCGACGGTCTGCACGCCTGGCAGTTCGAGCTCAACGAGGCATTGCTGGACCAGGCCGACGCCGCCGCCCACGCCGATCAGCCCTTCGCCAGCGAAGAAGTGGTGCTGCAGATCGAGTCCATCGACGGGCGCGACCGCCGTGAATGGCGCTTCAGCTACAACCAGGTGATGGAGGCCAGCTACCAGGCCGAAGACGAGACCTGGCTGCTGCAGTCCGGCGACCAGCAGCACCGACTCTGCTGCCTGGGCGCAGTCGCCGCCAGCGGCGACGACGAATAAGCCCCCCTTTGAAAACGCAGAAGGCCCCGTGAGGGGCCTTCTGCATTTCAGGGTTTCAGAAGGCCAGCGGATAGCTGGTGATGAAGCGCACCTCGTCGTAGTCGCTGGCATAGCTGCTGCGGACCGTGGAGGTGCGCATGAGGAACGACAAGGTCTTCAGCGGGCCGCTCTGGATGGTGTAGCCGACATCGGTATCGCGCTCGTACTCGTGACCATCGCTCTTGCCCGGTCGCGAGATGTCGGTGCCCTTGGTGTAGCGCGTCATCAGGGTCAGGCCAGGCAGGCCGAGGCTGGCGAAGTCGTAGTCGTAGCGCAGCTGGTAGGAGCGCTCCTGCGCCCAGAAGAAACCGCCATTGGTGACCCAGTTGACCAAGTACGGCTGCGGCGTGTTGCCCAGCAGCATGGGGAACATGTCCTCGCCCAGCATGCGTTGGTAAGTGGTCGAAAGCGTGTGGCCGCCGTGCTTCACGCCGAGCCGCGCGCCATAGGCGCGGTTGTCGATGCGCCCTGACAGCGCCTGCCCGGACTCCTCGTTGTGGAAGTAGCTCAGGGTGCCGAGCAGCGCAGTGTTCTCGCCGACCGGCTGCTTGAGGTTGGCGCCGACGTAGTGCTGGTCGTAGATGTCTTCCAGCTGGGCGAAGTAGTAGCTGGTGGACAGGCCGGGCGTCCACTGCGCATCGACGCCGCCCAGGTTCAGCTTGTTGCTGTCCTGGCTGGCAGGACGGGTGGCCAGGTAGAACGACTCGCGGTCGCTGGAGGCGCGGGTGCTGGTGTTCCACAGTTGCGCGGCAGTGAACTTGAAGCGATCCGACTCCTTCGACTCCAGCATCACGCCCTGGAAGGTCTGCGGCAACACGCGCACGTCATCCTGGAAGATCACCGGCAGGCGCGGCTCCAGCAGGCCGACCTTCAGCGTGGTCTTCGAATAGCGCAGCTTCAGCGTGGCGCCGCCACGGCTGAAGTCATCCACCGGCTCGCCGGTGCTGCGGTCGTAGGGCAGGTTGCTGTCGTTGCTGGTGCCGGCGCCGCCGTCGAGCTTGAGGGCGTAGAAGCCGGTGAAGTCCACGCCGACACCGATGGTGCCTTCGCTGAATCCGGAGCTGAAGCGCGCCAGCACGGCCTGGGACCAGCTACCGGCCTGGGGTTGCGGGGCGTTGTCCTGGCGATAGTCGCGCAGCATGTAGAAGTTGCGCAGGGTGGTGTCCAGGCGGCTGTCGTCGATCAGGTCGGCCTGGGCGCAGAGGGGCATCAGCGCGCTGGACAGCAGCGCACCGGCAAAGCGAATACGGAACATCGTCATCTCCTGGGGGCCGTTCGCCGGGGCGCAGGGCGCCGCGCCGGCGAACGGGCGTACGTCATGTCGAGGCGGGCGCGATCAGTTCGCGGTGGCGGTGCTGTCCAGCGGTGCGGCTTCAGGCGGGGCCGTCTGCTCCTGGCCGAGGCTGCGGCGGAAGTGCTTGCGTCCGTTGCCCAGCAGCCACAGGCAAAGCAACCCGGCAAGGGTGACGATGATGCCGATGGACGAGCCGACAGCCCTCGGGTCCTTGAAGTACTGGTCGGTGAGCAGCGCCACCAGCGTCGTGCCGACACCCAGGCCGATCAGGTTGGAAACCAGCAGGAACAGCGCCGACACCTGCGCGCGCAGGCGATTGGGCGTGAGCACCTGCATGGCGGCCGCCGAGGTGGAGATGCAGAAGGCGCAGAAGAACATCGCCGGGCCCATCAGCAGCACTGACAGCTGCAGGCTGCTCGCTGTCACCGAGCCGATGACGAAGGGAATGGTACAGGCCACGCCGAGCATGCCGCTGATTATCGCGGCGTCGCTGCGCCCGCGCTTCTGCAGCACGTCCACCAGCCAGCCGGCGCAGAACACGCCGGCGGTGTTGAGCACCAGCAGGATGCCGCCGAGGATGTAGCCCACCTCCAGCGGCGTCAGGCCGTACTGGCGGATATACATGGCCGGCGCCCAGCCCATCAGCGCGTACTGGCACATGGCAAAGAAGGAGAAGCCCAGGTAGTGACAGGTGAAGGTCGCGCGGTGGCGGCGCAGGAAGCGCAAGCCATCGCCGATGGTCGCCTTGTGCTCGGGGTTCGCCACCTTGCGCGCCGGGTCGCGGATGGTCAGCGCGATCAACAGCGCCACCAGCACGCCGGGCAGGCCGACGATGAAGAATGCGATCTGCCAGGAACGCACCTGGCCCAGCCAGCCCAGGTCGATGGCCGGGACGTCGCGCAGCGCCTCGATCACGTAGCCGCCGACCAGGAAGGCCAGGCCGCCGCCGAGGAACGCGCCCATGGAGTAGAGCCCCAGCGCGCGGCCGAGTTTCTCCTTGGGGAACAGGTCGGCGAGCATCGAATAGGTCGCCGGCGTCAGGGCGGCCTCCCCGACGCCCACGCTCATGCGCGCGAGGAACATCTGCAGGAAGTTCTTCGACAGCCCGCATGCGGCCGTGGCAAAGCTCCAGAAGGCCACGCCGATGGCGATGATCTTCACCCGCGAGGAGCGGTCGGCGAGGTAGGCGATGGGCAGCCCCATGAAGGCGTAGAACAGCGAGAAGGCCAGCCCGCTGAGCAGGCTGAACTGGGTATCGGTGATCTGCAGGTCGGCCTTGATCGGCTCGATCATCAGCGAAAGGATCTGCCGGTCAACGAAGGAGAAGATGTACGCCACCATGCACAGCACGACGACATACCAGGAATAACGCGAATTACGGACGGACTTCGGGTGTGGGGATTGCGGATTCACGGTTACTGGCTCCTGAAGCGGGTGAAGGCAGATGGCCAAGCACGTCGAGCTCGTTGTTGTTGTAGGTAACCAGGCGCCACTGTACGCAAGGCAGGGGCAGCCGAAAGTGTCTGATTGCGTGACACGGTTTTTTGTTTGCCTGCCGCTCGTACGGCAGTGCAGGCAAGACTAGGGAAGGGCAGGGGCGGCGGTAATCGGGGCGAGTACCAGCATTGCGGAGACTCCCCCCTAGGGGAATAGGGGGAATCTTTAGGCGGGAGGACGCAGGGGGATCAGGCGTTGCCGGTCAGGGCCAGGACGAAGGCGGCGCCGAACACCACTGCCATGATGACGATCAGGAACAGCAGGCTGACACCGAAGGCGCGCCAGTTGGACAGGTAGCCACCACCGGCCGCGGCGTGGCGGTCAAGTGCTTCGCCGGTATTCTGCTTCGCGTACTGGTGCATGGCGAATACGGCGGCAATGTTGATCGGCGCCGCGGGGAAATTGTCCGGCAGGAACCAGGAGAGGATGAAGATCAGCACGGTGATGCCGATGCCAACCAGCCAGGCCTTCTGCACATCCTGCGGGCGGTTCAGGCGCTTGAGGTTCTGCGCGATCACCCAGCTTCCGGCGATGGGCGTGCCGAAGAAGGTGGCGATGCCGGCGGCGGCCAGGCGATAGAGCGGCTCGCCGGTGGTGGCGCGTGAGCTGTCCTGGAGTGGCGCGGCGGGCGTCTGGAAGGGGTTGTCCTGCGGTGTGGTCATGTTTTCGCTCCTTCGAAAACAGCCCCGGACGCACGAGGCGTCCGGGGCAAAGGGACTTTCAGGTTACCAGGCTTACGCGGCTTTCGCGTGGCCCAGCGTCACTGCGCGGTTCAGGGCGCTGAACAGCGCACGGAAGCTCGCGGTGGTGATGTTTTCATCGATGCCGATACCGTGCAGCGAACGACCGCCCTCGACGCGCAGTTCGATGTAGGCGGCCGCGCGGGCATTGGTGCCTGCGCCGATGGCGTGCTCGTTGTAGTCCATGATCTCGACGTCCACCGGCAGTGAGGCGACCAGGGCTTCCAGGGTGCCCTTGCCCTTGCCGTGCCAGCGGTGCTGCTCGCCCTTGTGGGTCACGTCGATGTCGATGGCGCAGACGCCGTTCTCTTCCTGCAGGCGGTAGTTCTTCAGGCCGAACGGGGAAACGGCCTGCAGGTACTCGGTCTGCAGCAGGGTGTAGATCTGCTCGGCGGTCATCTCCAGTCCGAGACGGTCGGTTTCGTTCTGCACCACCTGGCTGAACTCGATCTGCATGCGGCGCGGCAGGCTGATGCCGTATTCCTGTTCGAGCAGGAAGGTGATGCCGCCCTTGCCGGACTGGCTGTTCACGCGGATCACCGCTTCGTAGCTGCGGCCGATGTCCGCCGGGTCGATCGGCAGGTACGGCACTTCCCACACGGCGTCTTCCTTCTGCTGGGCGAAGCCCTTGCGGATGGCGTCCTGGTGGGAGCCGGAGAAGGCGGTGTGGACCAGGTCGCCGACGTACGGGTGACGCGGGTGCACCGGGATCTGGTTGCACTCTTCCACCACCTTGCGCACGGCATCGATGTCGGAGAAGTCCAGCTCGGGGTCGATGCCCTGGGTGTACATGTTCAGCGCCATGGTCACCAGGCAGAGGTTGCCGGTGCGCTCGCCGTTGCCGAACAGGCAGCCTTCGACGCGGTCGGCGCCGGCCATCAGGGCCAGTTCGGAAGCGGCCACGCCGGTGCCACGGTCGTTGTGGGTGTGCAGGCTGATCAGCACGCTGTCGCGCTTGTTGATCTGGCGCCCGAACCACTCGATCTGGTCGGCGTAGTTGTTCGGGGTGGCGCACTCGACGGTGGCGGGCAGGTTGAGGATCAGGCGGTTCGCCGGGGTCGGCTGGAACACGTCGATCACCGCGTTGCACACCTCGACGGCGAAATCGGTCTCGGTGGAGCTGAAGACTTCCGGCGAGTACTCGAAGCCCCACTGGGTTTCCGGCGCGGCTTCGGCCAGGCGCTTGATGGTCTGCCCGGCGGCCACGGCGATGGCTTTCACCCCGGCCTTGTCCTGGTTGAAGACGATCTTGCGGAAGCTCGGTGCGCAGGCGTTGTAGTAGTGGACGATGGCCTTCTTCGCGCCCTTGAGGGACTCGAAGGTGCGTTCGATGAGGTCGTCGCGGGCCTGGGTCAGCACCTGGATGGTGACGTCATCGGGAATGTGGCCGCCCTCGATCAGCTCGCGGACGAAGTCGAAGTCGGTCTGCGAGGCGGACGGGAAGCCCACTTCGATTTCCTTCAGGCCGACCTGAACCAGGCACTTGAAGAAGCGCATCTTCTTCTCGGCGTCCATCGGCTCGATCAGCGACTGGTTGCCGTCGCGCAGGTCGGTGGACAGCCAGATCGGCGCCTTGTCGATGATCTTGTCCGGCCAGGTGCGGTCGGGCAGGGTGACCGGGGTGAAGGCGCGGTATTTCTTCGACGGGTCTTTCAACATGCTCATGAGCGGAATCCTTGTTCTCTGCGGCCTGCAGGGCCTGCGCATAAAAATCTGAATGAGGCGAAACCGGGGGAGGGGGCTCAGCTACGCAGTCGCGGGCTGACCAGGCGCAGGCAGGCGTGTTGGCGAAGCAGGATGAGGGTGTGTGCGGTTTTCATGACTGCCAAGCTAAAGGCCTGGGAGACCAATGGCAAGCATTTGGAAAAATTTGGTAGGAATGGTCTTTCAGTCGGATATGGAGAGAATTTATTGTCGAAAACAGTCATTTCAAGCAATTTATCCTGAAGCTTACCGCTGTGCTTAACTGATTCTGCGTCTTCGTGCCGCAGCGGAGCTTTGCAACTCCGTGCGATCATTGCGCACCCGCCCAGGCGGGGACCCTCCATCCGCAAGGACATTTCGTGATCCGTCGCACCCGACAAGGCGTAGGCACCTGGCTGGCGTTGTTCGCCATGCTGATGATCTATGTCGGCCCGCTGGTCTCCCAGTCGATGCCGATGGATCACGCCATGCCCATGGATCACGCCATGCCGATGCAGCATGGCGCCGCGATGGAGCATGGCAAGGCCGTGTCCCACGACATGGCCGGCCTGGACGAATTGGCCTGCTCGGACAGCCAGCGCTCCGAGGCCCATCACGCCGCGCCGGTATCCCACGGCGAGCAGCCGCTCACCGCTGATGCGTTCATGGAGAAGTGCGGCTACTGCAGCCTGCTGATCCACAGCCCGCCGCTGACGCCGCCACCGGTCGTGCTCGACCACGGCCTTCCCGCTGTCGGTGCGCCTGTCGCCCTGTTCGTTTCTTCCCGCATTCCCGCCTCGCCGGTCTTCCCCGGCGCCCGCTCCCGCGCACCCCCGTTCCTGATCGGCTGACCCGCAATCCCGACTCCCCGACCCCGGCGTCAAGGCCTGCATTGGCCTACGTGCCGTGCGTGTACGCGTGGAGCGGGCGTCATCACCGATCATGGAATTCATGGAATGTCCCGCATCCCTATGCGCCGTCGGCAGAGTGCCGTCGGCCTGCGCGCCCTGTGCGCGCTGACCGCCCTTGGCGGTTTCACTGCCGTCCCGGTGCTGGCCGAGGAAGAAGATCACTCGGCACACACTACTGACGCGTCGGTTGCCGAACTGGCCCCCAGCGTCATTACCGCGGTGGCCCAGAGTTCGCCGCTGACCGTGGTCACCGACCCCAGGCAGCCGCGCCAGCCGATCCCCGCCAGCGACGGTGCCGACTACCTCAAGACCATCCCCGGCTTCTCCGCCATCCGCAACGGCGGCACCAACGGCGACCCGGTGCTGCGCGGCATGTTCGGCTCGCGCCTGAACATCCTCACCAACGGCAGCACCATGCTCGGCGCCTGCCCGGCACGGATGGACGCGCCCACCTCCTATATCTCCCCGGAAACCTACGACAAGCTCACCGTGGTCAAGGGCCCGGAGACCGTGATCTGGGGCCCCGGCGCCTCGGCCGGGACCATCCGCTTCGACCGCGAACCAGAGCGCTTCGGCGAGCTGGGCATGCGCGTCAATGGCAGCCTCACCGCCGGCTCCAACGGCCGCTTCGACCGTGTGCTGGACGCCGCCGCCGGAGGTAGCGAGGGCTACCTGCGTTTCACCGGCAACAAGTCGCAGTCCGATGACTACGAAGATGGCAGCGGCAACACCGTGCCCTCGCGCTGGAACAAGTGGAACGGCGACGTGGCCGTGGGCTGGACGCCCGACGCCGACACCCTGGTCGAGCTCACCGCCGGCAAGGGCGACGGCGAGGCGCGCTACGCCGGGCGCGGCATGGACGGCTCGCAGTTCAAGCGCGAAAGCCTTGGCCTGCGCTTCGAGAAGTCCAACATCGGCGGCGTGCTCGACAAGCTGGAGGCGCAGGTCTACTACAACTACGCCGACCACGTGATGGACAACTACAGCCTGCGCACGCCCTCGGGCACCGGCATGATGGCCGGCCCCATGGCCGCCAACGTCGACCGCCGCACCCTCGGCGGACGTCTGGCCGCGACCTGGCGCTGGGACGACTTCAAGCTGATCACCGGCGTCGATGCGCAGACCAACGAGCATCGCGAACGTAGCGGCATGGGCATCAACACCTATGACGAGCAACCGTGGGACAAGGACGCCGTGTTCCACAACTACGGCGCCTTCGGCGAGCTGACCTGGTACGCCGCCGACCGAGACCGGGTGATCACCGGCGCGCGCCTGGACCGTGCCTCGGTCAAGGATTATCGGCAGACCAGCGGCTCGGGGATGATGGCGATGCCCAACCCCACGGCCGACGACACCCGCGCCGACACCCTGCCCAGCGGCTTCGCCCGTTACGAGCACGATCTGGCCGACACGCCCACCACCCTTTACGTCGGTCTCGGGCACGTGCAGCGCTTCCCCGACTACTGGGAGCTGTTCTCCCCCGACAAGGGCCCGGCCGGCTCGGTCAACGCCTTCGACAGCATCAAGCCGGAGAAGACCACCCAGCTCGACTTCGGCGCCCAGTACGAGGACGAGAAGCTCAAGGCCTGGGCCTCGGGCTACGTCGGCGTGATCCGCGACTACATCCTGTTCGACTACCTGCCCGGCGGCATGATGGGCCGCACCTCCCAGGCGCGGAACGTCGATGCGCGCATTATGGGCGGCGAGCTGGGCGCAGCCTACGCGCTGACCAGCAACTGGACCGCCGACGGCACCCTGGCCTACGCCTGGGGCAAGAACACCACCGACGGTACGGCGCTGCCGCAGATGCCGCCGCTGGAAGCGCGTTTCGGCCTGACCTACGAGCAAGGCGACTGGAGCGCCGGCGGACTCTGGCGCGTGGTTGCGCACCAGGGCCGGATCGCCGAGAACCAGGGCAACGTGGTCGGTTACGACTTCGACGAAAGCCCCGGCTTCGCGGTGTTCTCGCTCAACGGTGCGTACAAGTTGAGCAAGCACCTCAAGCTCAGCACCGGCGTCGACAACCTGTTCGACAAGGACTACGCCGAGCACCTGAACCTGGCGGGCAACGCCGGCTTCGGCTACCCGGCCAACGACCCCGAATCGATCCACGAGCCGGGACGTACGTTCTGGACCAAAGTGGACTTCAGCTTCTAAGCCCGACCGGCCCCCGCTGGTCGGGGGCCTCCTTGCGTGAGGAGACCAACGAATGCAGAAGAAGACATTCGATTTCTACAACCTGGCCTGGCGCTGGCACTTCTATGCCGGGCTGTTCGTCGCGCCGTTCATGATCCTACTGTCGATCACCGGGATCATCTACCTGTTCAAGCCGCAGCTCGACCCGCTGATGTACAGCGACCTGCTGCAGGTGAAGCCGGGCGAGGTGCGGCTGTCCGCCGACGAGCAACTGATGCACCTGCATCACCAGAACCCGCGGTTGCAGGTCAGCCAGTACCTGCCGGCGCCGGCCGCCGACCGCAGCGCGCAGTTCGTCGCGCAGCTGGATGGGCGCGAGGTGAACGCCTTCGTCGACCCTTACAGCGGCAAGCTGCTCGGCGTGCAGGACGCCAAGTCCAACCTGCAGGCGATGGCCCGTGCGCTGCACGGCGAGCTGATGATCGGCACCGTCGGTGACCGGCTGATCGAGCTGGCCGCCGGCTGGGGCATCGTGCTGGTGTTTTCCGGCCTGTACCTGTGGTGGCCACGCAAGCGCTCGCTGCGGGTGCTGCTGTGGCCGGACCTGTCGCGTCGCGGCCGCGCGCTATGGCGCGAGGTGCACGTGGTGGTCGGCTTCTGGGGCTCGCTGCTGATGCTGTTCATGCTGCTCACCGGCATGACCTGGACCGGCTTCTGGGGCAAGACCTTCGCCGACGTGTGGAACCGCTTCCCGGCGCCCATGTGGAACGAGGTGCCCCAGTCGGACCTTCAGGCGCGCACCCTCAACGAGGCGCACCGCCAGACTATCCCCTGGGCCATGGAAAACACCCCGATGCCGATGTCCGGCGGCGACCACGCCGAGCACATGGCACACGGAGCAGGCGGCATGGCGATGCCGCAGATCAGCCTGCAGCAGGTGGTCGATACCGCCGACCGGGCCGGCGTGACGCCCGGCTTCGCCGTCGCCCTGCCCAAGGGGGAGCAGGGCGTGTTCACCGTCTCGGTGTTCGCCGACGACTCGCGCAACGACGCCACGCTGCACATCGACCAGTACACCGGCAAGGTTCTCGCCGATGTGCGCTGGAAGGATTACGGGCTGGTGGCCAAGGGCGTCGAATCTGGCGTGATGCTGCACGAGGGCAAGATGTTCGGCCTGTTCAACCAACTGCTGATGCTCGCCGTCTGCCTGATGATCCTGCTCAGCGCGGTCAGCGGCCTGTGGATCTGGTGGAAGCGCCGCCCGCAGGGGCGCCTCGGCGTGCCGCCGATGCCCCATGCGCTGCCGGTGTGGAAGGGCGGGGTGGTGATCATGCTCATCCTCGGCGTCGCCTTCCCGCTGGTCGGCGCGTCGTTGTTGCTGGTCTGGGTGCTGGACTGGGCTGTGCTTTCGCGGATCAAGCCGCGCAGCCCGGCCCTGGGCTGATGCGTGCGTTGTTTCAACCTGACGCCTGCCGCGAGGCAGGCTATGCTGCGGCGCGATCGTTGCGCCCGCGGCCCGATGGATTCCCGCCGCTGCGGCGGACCTGATCACAAGCCAACTGGAGTCTCGAACATGCGTAAAACCCTGCTCGCTTTCGCTGTCCTGCTGGGCTTCTCCGGCGCCGCCATGGCCCACGAATACGAGGCCGGCAACCTGCATATCGACCACCCTTGGTCGCTGCTGCTGCCGGCCAACTCGGTGAACGGCGCCGCCTACTTCATCGTGCAGAACCACGGCAAGGAGGCGGACCGCCTGCTCGGCGCAGACACCGACCGCGCGGCCAGCGCCGAGGTGCACCAGCACGTGGAGAAGGACGGCATGATGAAGATGGTGAAGGTCGAGGGCGTGGACATCCCCGCCGGCGGCAAGATCGTCTTCGCGCCCGGCCAGTACCACCTGATGCTGTTCGGCCTGAAAAAGCCGCTGGCTGACGGCGAGCGTTTCCCGCTGACCCTGCACTTCCAGAAGGCTGGCGACGTGAAGGTCGAGGTCGCGGTGCAGAAGGAAGCACCGAAAGGCACCGACATGGGCCACGACATGCACGGCATGAAGATGAACTGATGAGCGACCGGCTCCTGCGCCCGCTGGTGTGGGCGCAAGACGGCGAGTGGCTGCTGGGGTTCGACGGCAGCTACTCCAGCGACTCGATCCTGCGGATCGAGAGCGCCGCCGATGGTTTCATCCTGCGCGAGGAGCGTCTGCCCGAGACGCAGACCAAGCGCTATCCCTTCGCCGACCTGAAGGATGACGTCACGGCAGCCGACTGGACCGCCGTGGTCGTCGACGAGGAAGGCGAGCGCCTGGGCTTTGCCATCGCCCGCTATGAAATCTGGAATCGCCGCGCGGTGCTGGACGACCTGTTCGTCCTCGCCGATGCGCGTGGCCAGGGTGTCGGCCGGCAATTGCTGGAAGGTTGCCTGGACTGGGCGCGCGGCACCGAGGCGCGCCACCTGTGGCTGGAAACCCAGAACCTCAACCTGCCGGCGGTGGGCTTCTACCGCTCCCGTGGCTTTGCCTTGAGCGGGCTCTCCACCGACCTCTACGACCCGGCGCAGGTGCTGCCCGGAGAGATGGCGCTGTTCTTCAGCTACCCGCTGGCCTGAGGGCCAGGCGCGCCTGCCGCGCCGCGAGGATCAGCACGAAGCCGATGCAGTAGGCCAGCACATCCAGCCAGTCCGGAGTAGCACCGAGGACGATGCGCAGCGCGCGGTTGCCGATCTGCCAGTGGAATGTCGCGGCGAGGTACTGGCCAAATTCGATCAGCAGCCCGCAGGCCAGCGCCGCAGCGGCCAGCCAGTGCGCCGGCGCATCCATCGCTGCGCGCAGCAGGCAATACAGCCAGATCACCGCCAGCACGTCGCCGCCGAAGCCGCGCAGCCAGCCGAGGTTCGCCCCGGCCGTGGCCAGCCACACCAGCACGGCGAACCAGAGCATCGCGAACAGTGCACTGCGCCCACCGAAACGAATGCGCATCAGGGCTTGAACGCGCCGATGAAGATCGCCGGGTCGACGCGGGCATCGTTCAGGCTGACGTTCCAGTGCATGTGCGGCCCGGTGGCGCGGCCGGTGGCGCCGACCCGGCCGACCACGCCGCCGCGCGGGACCGCGTCGCCCAGTTTCACGTCGATCTTCGACATGTGGCAGAACATGCTGATGAAGCCCTGGCCGTGGTCGACGAACACGGTGTTGCCGTTGAAGAAGTAATTACCGATCAGGATCACCTTGCCGGCGGCCGGCGACTTGATTGGCGTGCCGGCGGGCACGGCGAAGTCCAGCCCGGAGTGAGGGTTGCGCTCTTCGCCATTGAAGAAGCGGCGCAGGCCGAAGGGGCTGGAAAGCGGGCCGTTGACCGGCTTGTCCAGCACCAGGTTGCTTGGCGTGCCAGGGCTGAAGCTGCGGTAAGCGGCGGTCTGTTCGGCCAGTTCGCGGTTGATGCGCTTGAGGTCCTCGGGCAGCGGGTTGACCTGGCGGGTGTTTTTCAGGGTGATGCGCTGCTCTTTATAGTGCTTGTTGCCAACGTTGAAGCCGAGATTGCGGCTGGCGCCGGCCTGCTTCACGACGATCTGCTGGCTGCCGGCCTTGGCGGTGAGCGGGATGCCGACGATGGCGATCCAGTCACGGCCTTCCTCGCGCACCACCAGCACCGGCTTGCCCTGGTAGGTGGCGGTGGGCGCGGCGGCATCCTGGCCCAGCTGGACGACGGCCACGCCGCCGGGCACCGGTTTGTTCAGCGTGCGGCTGATGAAGCCCTCGGCCTGGGCGGTCAGGCTGAAGAGGGCGGCGATGAGCAGGCAGGAGAATCGGAACATTTCGCTATCCGTGGACGTGTCGGCGGACGAAGCGCGCAGTCTACACGGGCCGCTCCGGCGGGCGCGGCGTTTTCGTCGAAAGCGGAACCGCTTGGCGGGCTGCTCTTGCTCTTGTAGGAGCGAGCTTGCTCGCGAACCAACCTCTGCAGCGGGCCTGTTCGCGAGCAAGCTCGCTCCTACAGCTCCCGGGACCTTTCTCCAGGATCGTAGGGCGCATAACGCGCCAGCGTTATCCGCCGCGAGGCAATTGGCGGATAACCCGTTCCGGGTTATGCGCCCTACGGCCTACACATCCCGGACGTTCCTGTGCCGGGGCGCTGGCCGCGCAAAACGTAGGATGGGTATCGCTGCGCTCCACACCATCCTACAAAAGCAGCTAGCGGCGCAGCCCTTCCAACTGCTGACGCCACAGCTGCTCCAGCCCCAGCACCTGCGCCGGCCCGTAGATGGCGTGGGGCTTGCCCAGGTGCGCGGCCCACAGCTGGTCGCCGTAATCGTAGTGCCACCACTCGCTGGAGAGATTGCTGAAACCCGCCGCCAGCATGGCGTTGAACAGCATCCGGCGGTTGTCGCGCGCGCGGCGCTGGGCGCCGTCGGGCTGGACGATTTCTTCGTAGTGGCGGGTGTAGGAACGCGGCGTCGCCTCGTCGAACAGGCTGCCCATGTCCAGCCAGCGGCCTTCGCTGTCGCACAGGGTCAGGTCGATGGCGCCGCCGGTGAGGTGCGGGCTGGGCGATTCGGCGCGGGTGCTGGGCGGTGCGACGAATTCGCGGGTGCGCCGGGTCAGCTCGCGCGGATCGGCGTCCGGCTCGTGCTGGCGGAGGATGTCGTAGAGCGTGTCGTACAGGTGCTGCTGCACCGCGAAGGGCCGCCAGGCGTCGAGGATCACCAGGCGGATGCCGTCGGGCAGCAGGCTCGCGGCATGCAGCAGGCGCTCGAAGACTTCCGTGCGCGCGTAGCATTCCGGCTGCGCGTTCGGCACGCCCAGGCGGTGATACGCCGGCCACACCGCGAAGCCGGTGGCGATGCCCAGGGCCTGCAACGGCTGGTCGCATTCGACGATGGGTACGCGGAAGGCCTCGGCCCAGTCCGGATCGGGTTGCGGCAGGATCGGCGCGAGCAGGTCGGTCATCGGCAATCAGTCCAGCAGGGAAAGGGTGACGGGCGCCTGGTGGTTGTCTTCCACCCGCACCTCCAGCTCGCCGTCGCCCAGCTTGGCCTTGAGGCGCTGGCCATTTTTCGTCTGCGCGGCGCTGCGGATGGCCTGGCCCTTGTCGTCCAGCAGGATGCTGTAGCCCCGACCGAGGGTCGCCAGCGGGCTGACGATGTGCAGCGTCTGCATCAGGCCGTCCAGCCGCTGGCGCTGTTCGCGCAGGATCGCGTTGGTGGCGCGGGGCAGGCGGGCGCTGAGGTTTTCCAGACGCTGGCGCAGCAGGGCGAGGTTGCGGCCGGGGTGCTGCGCGGCAAGGCGGGTGTCCAGCCGCGCGACGCGCTCCTGGCGGATGTGCAGCTGGCGCTCGAAGGCGCGGCGCAGGCGCATGTCCAGGTCATCCAGGCGCTGGGACTGCTGGCGCAGGCGCTCGCCGGGATGGCGCAGGCGCCGCGCGCAGC